>JAEURB010000286.1 GCA_016788435.1 Anaerolineae bacterium
TCAATCGTCTTGCTGTCCGGGTCGAGCACGTCAATCAGGCGCTTGTGCGTTCGGATTTCGAAGTGCTCCTGCGAGTCCTTGTCAATGAACGGCGAGCGGATGACGGTGAAGCGCTCAATGCGCGTGGGCAGCGGCACAGGCCCAACCACGCGGGCGCCGGTTCGTTCGGCCGTTTCGACGATCCGCTGCGCGGACTGGTCGAGCACGCGATGGTCGTACGCCTTCAAACGGATGCGGATCTTGTTCTTAACCATGTGCGTCCCTTATCGTGCTGACCGCCCGTCGCGCGGGCGGTGGATGCGATGCCGGAGGCGTTGCCCCCGGCATCGCTGTCATAACGGTTGTCGCGCGTGTACCCTAGTTGAGAACCTCGGTGATGACGCCAGCGCCAACCGTGAGGCCACCTTCGCGAATAGCGAACTTCGAACCCTTTTCGAGCGCCACCGGCATGATGAGCTCGACTTCCAGGTTCACGTTGTCGCCGGGCATCACCATTTCCACACCCTCGGGCAGGGTAACGGTACCCGTCACATCCATCGTGCGGATGTAGAACTGGGGACGATAGCCGGTGAAGAACGCCTTGTGACGGCCGCCTTCGTCCTTGCGCAGCACGTACACTTCGCTCATGAAGCGCTTGTGCGGGGTGATGCTCTTCGGCTTGGCCAGCACCATACCGCGCTCGACATCCTCACGGGTCGTGCCGCGCAGCAGAATACCGGCATTGTCGCCCGCCTGGGCCGAGTCGAGTTCCTTGTGGAACATCTCGATGCCGGTGACGATGGTCTTCTGAACCTCGTCACGCAGGCCGACGATTTCGATTTCCTCGTTCTTCTTAAGCGTGCCGCGCTCGACACGGCCGGTGACCACAGTACCACGGCCCTTGATCGAGAAGACGTCTTCGACGGCCATCATGAACGGCTTGTCCGTCTCGCGCTCAGGCGTCGGGATCCACTCGTCCACCGCGTCCATCAGCTTGAGAATCGGCTGATACTCGGGCGCGCTCTGGTCCGTGCTGGCCGACTCATTGGCCGCCAGGGCCGAACCGCGCACAATCGGGGTGTCGTCGAAACCATAGCCACTCAGCAGCTCACCCAGTTCCAGTTCCACCAGTTCCAGCAGTTCCGGGTCGTCGAGCTGGTCCACCTTGTTCAGGAAAACGACCATGGCGGGCACTTCCACCTGCTTGGCAAGCAGCACGTGCTCACGCGTCTGGGGCATCGGGCCGTCGGGCGCGGAGACGACGAGGATCGCGCCGTCCATCTGCGCCGCACCGGTGATCATGTTCTTGATATAGTCGCGGTGGCCAGGGCAGTCCACGTGCGCGTAATGGCGCTTGTCCGTCTGATACTCGACGTGACGGATGTTGATCGTGATACCGCGAGCCTTTTCTTCCGGCGCGTTGTCAATTTCGTCGTAGTTCATCTTGTGGGCTTTGCCGCTCAGGCCCAGCACCTTGGTGATCGCCGCCGTCAGCGTGGTCTTGCCATGGTCTACGTGACCAATCGTGCCAATGTTGACATGCGGCTTGGAGCGATCGAACTTTTCCTTAGCCATTCCCTTGTCCTCTTACTTCCTTAGACCTTTAATCCCTGCGATAGTGTGCTAATCGTCGCGGGCGGGCCGGACAGCCCGGCCTACGTTCGGGACCTGCACTGGTATGGGGCGCTAGCTCTTGCCCTTGATGACTTCCTCTGCGATGGCGCTGGGCGCAGGCATATACTTCTCGAATTCCATCGTGAAGTTACCGCGGCCCTGCGTCATATTCCGCAGAGACGTTGCATAACCAAACATCTCACCCAGCGGCAGGTTGGCACGCACCGAAGTGCTGCCGCCGTGCGGATCCATACCCGCGATGATGCCGCGCCGGGACGAGAGGTCGCCCACAATCGTGCCGATATACTCATCCGGCGCCTGGACTTCCACCTTCATCGTCGGCTCCAGAAGCACCGGCTTGGCGCGCTGGAAAGCATCCTTGAAGGCCATTGAGCCAGCGACCTTGAAGGCCATTTCGCTCGAGTCGACGTCGTGGAACGCCCCGTCCACCAGGCGCACCTTGACGCCCACCACCGGGTAGCCGGCCATCACGCCGCCAACCAGGGCTTCGCGGATGCCGTTCTCGGTCGGGCGGATGAACTCGCGCGGGATTGAACCGCCCTTGATGGCATCCACAAACAGCAGACCGTCCTTCGCCAGTTCCTGTTCCTCGTCTGGCAGCGGCTCCATCTCGATGACGACGCGGGCATACTGGCCCTTGCCGCCTGACTGGCGCTTGAAGGTGGTGTCACTCCGCACCTCGCGAGTGATGGTTTCGCGGTACGCGACACGCGGGCGGCCGACAGTCGCCTGCACGCCAAACTCGCGCATCATGCGGTCCACCAGCACTTCGAGGTGAAGTTCACCCATGCCAGCGATCTTGGTCTGGCCGAGCTTGTCATCCACCTCCACCCTGAAGGTGGGGTCTTCTTCGGCCAGCCGGCGCAGCGCCTCGCCCATCTTGTCCTGGTCACCCTTGGTATCCGGCTCGATAGCGACTTCGATGACCGGCTCGGGGAAGCTGACCTTCTCCAGCACAATCGGGTGGTCGGGGTCGGCCAGCGTATCACCGGTGAAGGTATTCTTGAGGGCGAGCACGGCGGCGATGTCGCCAGCATGCACTTCCTCAACATCCTCGCGCCGATCAGCGAACATGCGGACGATGCGCCCGATACGCTCACGGTCACCCTTGGTGGTGTTCGTCAGCATCGTGCCGGCCTTGACCACGCCCGAATAGACGCGGAAGAAAGCCAGGCGGCCGACGTAGGGGTCGGTCAGAATCTTGAAGACCAGCGCAGCCACCGGCTCGTCGTCGCTGGCATGGCGCACCAGCTCGGCATCCGTCTTCGGGTGGTGACCCACTACCGGCGGAATATCCAGCGGGCTGGGCAGCAGCTCGACAACCTTATCGAGCATCAACTGAACGCCCTTGTTCTTCAGCGACGAGCCGCAGATAACGGCCTGCACCTTGCCGGCGATCGTGGCGGCGCGCAGCGCCCCCAGCAGTTCATCATTGGTAATTTCCTCGCCCATCAGGTACTTCTCGGTCAGGAAGTCGTCATTCTCGACGATCTTCTCGACCATCAGCGCCCGGCGGGTTTGCGCTTCGGCGGCTATCCCGGCCGGAATGTCGTGCTCTTCCTGCTTGGTGCCGAGGTCGTCCACGTAAGTGATCAGCTTCATGCGAAGCAGATCGACGATGCCCTTGAATTCAGCGCCTTCACCATACGGGAACTGAATCGGCACGGGGTTGCCATGCAGACGCTCGACGATCATGTCCACGCAGCGTTGGAAGTTCGCGCCGGTACGGTCCATCTTGTTGACGAAGCACAGGCGCGGCACGCCGTAACTGTTGGCCTGACGCCACACGGTTTCCGACTGCGGCTCGACGCCGGCCACACCGTCGAAGACCACCACGCCTCCGTCCAGCACGCGCAGCGAACGCTGCACTTCGGCGGTGAAGTCCACATGGCCAGGGGTGTCAATCACGTTGACCTGATGGCCGTTCCACGTCGCCGTCACAGCCGAAGCCGTGATCGTGATGCCGCGTTCGCGTTCCTGCGGCATGTAGTCGGTCGTCGCTGCGCCTTCGTGCACCTCACCGATCTTGTGCGTCATGCCCGTGTAATAGAGCACGCGCTCGGTGGTCGTAGTCTTACCGGCATCAATATGCGCGATGATGCCGATATTGCGCACCTTATTCAGGTCGAGAGCGGTTTCTGTTTTCTTTACCATGCTCGCTTGACTGCTCGATTCGTTTCTACGTAGTTAGCGGAAGTGAGCGAACGCGCGGTTCGCTTCCGCCATGCGATGGGTATCATCCTTGCGCTTGACCGATGCTCCCTGCCCGTTCGACGCATCGAGCAGTTCGTTGGCCAGCTTCTCGCTCATGCTGCGGCCGCCACGCGCCCGCGCATTGTCGAGGATCCAACGCATCGCCAGGGTCACGCCGCGCTCGCTTGCCACTTCTACCGGCACCTGATAGGTGGCGCCGCCCACGCGCATCGGCTTGACTTCGATGGCCGGGGCCACATTCCGCAGCGCCGTTTCCAGCACTTCGACCGGGTTCTTCTTGGCGCGCTCCTCAACCATTCCGAGCGCGTCGTACATGATGCCCTGGGCAGTACTCTTCTTGCCGCCCTTCATCATGCGATTGATGATCATCGAAACGTACAGGCTGTTGTACTTCAGATCCGGCGGGGTGACCCGCTTCGGAGGGCTGTTTCTTCTCGGCATCGCTCGGCTCCCTTACTTCTTACCCTTGGCGGCAGGCGCACCCGCCTTCGGCACCTTGGCGCCGTACTTACTGCGAGACTGCTTGCGGTTCTTGACGCCGTCCGTATCGAGGGTGCCGCGCACGATGTGATAGCGCACACCCGGCAGGTCCTTCACACGGCCGCCGCGCACCAGCACGACACTGTGCTCCTGCAGCGTGTGACCTTCACCAGGAATGTAGGCCGTGACTTCGATCCCGTTCGACAGGCGAACACGCGCCACCTTGCGCAGCGCCGAGTTCGGTTTCTTCGGCGTCATCGTCTTGACGACGGTGCAAACGCCACGCTTCTGCGGCGATCCCTTGTCCGTGCGGTTGCGCCGCTGGTCGAAGACATTGAGCGAGTACTGCAAAGCAGGGGACTTGCTCTTGCTCTTCTTCGCCTTGCGGCCCTTACGCACCAACTGATTGATGGTTGGCATAAATCACTCCACTCATACAGGCCTGCTGCTGGCACGCAAAAAGGCGAACCCCGAACAGGGAATACGCCCTTATGCTGCTTACTCTGTGACGAGCCAAACCGCCATGCGGGCCGCTTTCGCCACCTTCGCTCAGTTCAGCACACCATTGCCTCGTGAAAGGTTGGTTGCTGGCTATGCGTTCAGGAATGCTAGCAGTGTTCTACGGCACGATCAAGGGCGAACCACGGCAGAGTCACGTTGGGTGCAATAACCAGAAGCATGCGCCTGTTGTTGCAGGAAGCGCCCGTGAGTGGGCTGCCTAGAACCCGCGTGCAGCAAACATCATCAGGAAGAAGATCAGAAAGAGGATCGCCAGCCCGGCACGCGGGATGATGCGCAGGCGAAGCATCATGCGCGAGAAAGCCTCGTCATCCATCACTTCATGGGCGGCTTTCACGTGCGGTTCCAGCCGGTGCTCGATGAAGAAGTGAAAGAGCGTGAGGCCCAGCCCCAGCGCCCCGCCCATCAGAATACTCCAGCCCCAGCGCGTCGTAGTAAGGCGGGTGAGCGCCAGGTTGACATCCCAGCCGCTCAAACTCAGATTGAGCGCCGCGCCTGCCAGGATGGCCGTCAGTGCCAGAATGGATGCCAGGCGAAAAATGCGCGGGAAGATCAGCGCCATGAACCAGCCGCGTTTGTCCGGTTCCAGGCGGCCGAGGACGGGAACAAGGATGAAACTGACGACCATCACCTCGCCCAGCCACGCCGCCCCGGCGAGGATATGTATCCAGCGGAAGAGATTGATCATCGTCACGTGAATACTCTCCTCACGATTGACAGGCCTGAGCGCAGCGCGGAAGGTGACCTGGCTGGCCGGACTGTGCGAATGGCGTTGCAAAGCAGCGCCGCGACTCCCGGTATAGAAAGTCGCGGCGCTGTTCGGGGTTCCGACCTGCGCGGGCGGCGCCTACTTCACGCGGCCGATGTTCACGCGCCAGATCTGGGGGCCCTGTTCCACATACTCCCAGGTGAACTCGCCCTGCCGTTCGGCGCTGAACTGGTAATACAGCGGCTTCGGGTCGTGGTCATTCACCAGCTGAAACTGCTCACCGGCCTGCAGGTCTTCGAACGTACCGAAAATGAGCGGGTGGCGCTGCGCCGGCGGAATTGTTCGCACGTCGAGGGTGGTCTTAAGCATTGGAGCCTCCTTGAGTGACCAGATCTCGCCCCATCATAAGCCGGGCGCGAGCGCAAATCCACACAGCCGGTTGGTTGGAGGACTCTGTCACTGAAAACGCGAAGTTGAGGCAGGGTACAGCGCATTCGTCCCGTGGCATGGAGTTGGAATGCCCGCGCCCGCAAGACTGAATTGAACTCCGGTTCAACTTGCCGTTTACGGATGAGGCACACTCAGTCTGCTGATACGGGCCGGAAAGATCGCCTGCGCTGCCCCGCGCAGCAGGTCAGGTCTTGCCGCTGGATGACGGCGGCGTCAGCGGTTTCGCGGGTGGTTCTACGGCAGCAGACGGAGCCTGTGGCTTCGCGGGCGGGGCAGCGGGAGCAGCTTCACCAGTGACCGGTTTCGCGGCAGGCGGCGCTGCGGGAGCGACCTCACTCTTGGCCTGACTCGTGACAGGTTTCGCGCCTGTTGATGCGGCTGGTTTGGGTGCAGCGGCAGCCTGCGATTCGGCGGGCTGGGGTGGCGTGGTGGCTGGCTGAACGGCCGCGCCGCGCTTGCGCACCGTATCTACAGTACGCACCAGTTCATCCAGCGCCACCGGCTTGCCGAGGAAGCGATCCGCCCCGGCTTCGATGGCCTGATTCATCTGGAAGCCGCCCGTCGCGCTCGACGTGACGATGATGCCGACAGCGGCCCCATTCGGCTGCCGGCGCAGGTGACGAACGAAGTCCAGCGCATTCATCTCGGCGAGCATCATGTCCACAATTACCACGCTCGGAAGCGTGGCGGCTGTCTGCTCCAGCGCTCCCGTCACCGTTGTCACCAGTTCGGGCCGGAAGCCAGCCCTCTCCAGCGCCATCCGCACGACGGCGCCCACATCCTTGTCATCCTCGACGAGCAGAATTCGCTCACCAGCTCCCACGTGCGGTATGTCAAGCCGCTTGAAGCCCGTTGCCGTGATGTCTTTGGCGGGCACAACCGAGAAGATGACCTGCAACCGCAGATTGCCGAGCGCCAGTTCATCACCGTGGCGCAGGCGAT
The DNA here is from genome assembly GCA_016788435.1 of Anaerolineae bacterium. Lineage (GTDB taxonomy): Bacteria > Chloroflexota > Anaerolineae > Aggregatilineales > Phototrophicaceae > Flexifilum. Next base: position 6,929 of record JAEURB010000286.1, read on the forward strand.
ATTCTTTCAGTGGTTCGCAGGGCACGCCATTGAGCAGTGTGCCGTTGGTGCTGCCCAGATCGCGAATGAACACGCGCTCGTCATGCACATTGATCGAGGCATGGCGGCGCGAAACGCCCTTGCCCAGGCCATCCGGCTCGGTCAGGTCAATTTCCGGGTTGATGCCACGTTCGGCATCCGAGCGCCCGATCAGCATATGATCGCGGACGTTAATCTGAAGCGTGGCGGCTGTTCCCACCACGCGCAGTTCCATCACCCAAGGCGCGAGGTTGAGCGGGCCGGTTTGCACCGGAGAGGGCGGAACGACCACTCGGGCCATTTCTCTCAACGTGCGCGTAGTCTTCATCTGGTCAGACGGGGGCATCGAAGCGATCCTTTACCCAGTCGGCTTGTTCCAGCATACCACAGGCCAGTTAGGACGTTCGATAAGAAGCCAAACCGCCGATTGCCGTTCGCCCACGACGAGCGCGCGGGCCGTGTTGTACAATCCCGCGCCATGAATCAGGAATCGCTGACTATCTCTCCCATGTTCACACGAATTTGCGTCATTCTGGCCGGCGCGAGCCTGCTGCTGGCCCTGACAGCCACAACCCCTGCCCGCGCCCAGGACTCGTCCGCCGCCGGTGCGCCCGTCCCC
>JAEURB010000243.1 GCA_016788435.1 Anaerolineae bacterium
TCACGAAGCCTACACCTTCATCAAAATCAGCAATGGCTGGTGGGGGCGCACAAGCCGCGTGGTCTACAGGTGTTTCCAGCCCATCTCCATCGCCGGTGTGCCGTCGGCCGGCAGGTCGCGCTGCGCCGGCGACGCGTCGAAGTGCCGTTTCAGCCAGCCACCACTGGCGATCATGAGGTCGGCCAGATTGGCCAGCCAGCGCCGGTAGAGCGCCCGCCGATGGCCGAGCAGCGCGTGCCGCAACTGCTGACGCCGAGCCTGGCGCAGCATATCTTGCCTGCGCTGTTCCACAACCTGAGTTCCGAGCATCGGGTCGAACATCATGCCCCCTCACTTGACTGCTGCCCACCATTACAGAGTTCGATGAAGGCGGAAAGATGGTTCAATTTCCGTTCCGCATCTATAGATTTTATGCGGGATCGCTGGCAGTTTGTGAACGGATGTTCTGTATTTCGCTGGTGTTGCACGGAGGAAATGAAAGCCGTGCGATCCAAGAGAATCGTACGGCTGGTTGCTGGTGAATACATTCGATCACCCGCGTGGCCCTCACCCTTAATCCCTCTCCCTCAGGGGGAGGGAAAACGACACTCGTGCCTACGCGGCTGCCTTCGCCTTACCGCGCGTAGACAGAGCGGACGGAAGAAGGGGTCAAGGGATGGAGGCGTTTGCAAACACGCTCTAGACGGGCAGCACGTCCTCCAGCCCGGCGTAGGCAGCGGCAGCGCCATAGGCCAGGCCGATCAGACCCGGGCCGGTGTGCGCGCCAAGTACGGGAGCGACCGCCACGGTAGCCAGCCATTGCATCGGGAACTGCGCTTCCATCGCCTCGCGCAGCAGGTTCGCGCCATCCGTGTTGTCGCCGTGCGCAATCTGGCCGCGCAGGGGCGTGCCGGGAGCGTGCTGGCGCGCGATCAGGTCGGGCAGCAACCGAATCGCCTTGTTCAGCGTGCGCGCCGAGCCGCGCTGATAGTACTTGCCGTCCTCTTTGCCGACGCCAATCGCCGGCTTGATTTCGAGCAGTTGGCCGATGATGCCGCGAATGTGGCTGATGCGGCCGCCGTGGACAAGGTAGCGCAGGGTCGCCAGCGTGTAGACCGTATCGGTCGCATCGCTAATCCGGGCGAGCGCCGCAAGAATGCGATCCAGCGGCCAGCCGAGCTTGAGTGCGCGCGCGGCGGCTTCAACCTGCCAGCCTTCCGCGCCTGAAAGAGTCTTCGTATCCACAAAGGTGACTTGCGCTTCGGGAACCATCGTCGCGCCCAGCCGGGCGGAATTCATAGTGCCGCTGAGGCCCGAAGAAATGTGAATAGACAGAATCTGGGGATCGTTGATAGCTAACTGGCGGTACAGATCGGCGAACTCGGCTGGAGACGGCTGCGAGGTGGTGGGAAAGCTGCTCGTGGCCGACAGCAGTTGATAGAACTCGGCCGGCTCGATATCAATCCCGCTGCGATAGTTTTTGCCATCGAGGGTTAGCACCAGCGGAACACTGTGAATCTCGATTCCCTTGCGTTGAACCGGCGAGAGATCCGCCCCGCCGTCTGTCACAATCTGCATGGAGGACTCAATTCTGTCTGAATACGGAAACACCTATTGTAAGAGATGAACGGCCATCCGAGTATGCTCAACTTTCCCACCCCGTCCCACCGCTTTTCCACCCAGACCCGCCTGCGCTCATGTTATACTTCGGGCGCACGACACAACGCACCCACGCGAGCGTACGATGAACCCAACCGACCTTTCCCTGGTGCAGGCACGCGAGGCGCTGCGCCGCCGCGATCTGTCCGCCGTTGAACTGACGCAGGCGGCGCTCGACCGTATCGCCGCGCTTGACGCAGACCTCGGCGCGTTCCTGACCGTCACGCCTGAGCGCGCGCTGGCCGCCGCCGCCGCCGCTGACAAGGCACGAGCGACCGGCGAAGATGGCCCACTGCTCGGTATTCCGCTGGCCGTCAAAGACGTGCTCTCGACGGAAGGCGTGCAAACGACGTGCGGCTCGAAGATCCTCGAAGGCTATGTGCCGGTTTACAGCGCCACGGCTGTTCAGCGGCTGGAAGAGGCCGGGGCGGTGCTGCTCGGCAAGTTGAACATGGACGAATTCGCCATGGGTTCGTCCACCGAGAACTCGGCCTACCAGACCACACGCAACCCCTGGGACGGCGAACGTGTGCCGGGGGGCAGCAGTGGCGGCAGCGCGGCGGCGGTGGCGGCGCGCATGGCCTTCGGGGCGCTCGGCACCGATACCGGCGGCAGCATCCGCCAGCCCGGCGCATTGTGCGGCGTGGTCGGGCTGAAACCCAGCTATGGCCGTGTGAGCCGCTGGGGGCTGATCGCGTTCGGTTCGTCGCTTGATTGCGCCGGGCCGCTGGCGCGAACGGTGGAAGACGCCGCCGAACTGTTGGGCGTGATCGCGGGCCACGACCCACTGGATGCCACCAGCCTGAACGCCCCGGTTCCCGACTACCGCGCACAACTGACAGGCGATATTCGCGGCCTGCGCGTGGGCGTGCCGCAGGAATACTTCATCGACGGGCTGGCCCACGATGTCGACGCGGCAGTGCGCGGAGCAATCGAGGCGTTGGCGGCGCTCGGCGCGGAGATCGTGCCCATCAGCCTGCCTCACACCGATTACTCGCTGCCCGTCTACTACCTGATCGCCCCGGCCGAAGCGAGCGCAAATCTCGCCCGCTATGACGGCATCCGCTTTGGCCCGCGCGTGGATACCGGCGAAATGTGGCCAACCTACAAGGCGACTCGCGGCCAGGGCTTCGGGCCGGAAGTCAAGCGCCGCATCATGCTCGGCACGTATGCGCTGTCAGCGGGGTACTACGACGCCTACTATGGCAAGGCCCAGCAGGTACGCACGCTCATCAAGCGCGATTTCGACGAGGCGTTCGCCCGCGTAGACGTGATCGCCGCGCCCACCACGCCCCACACAGCCTTTCGCATCGGCGAGCACAGCACCGACCCGCTGGAGATGTACCTCGAAGACGTGTTCACGCTACCGGCCAGTCTCGCCGGCGTGTGCGGCCTCAGCCTGCCGTGCGGCTTCGACAGCAGTAACCTGCCCATTGGCCTGCAATTGATCGGCCCGGCCTTCGGTGAAGAGGTCATTCTCCGCGCCGGCCACGCCTACCAGCAGGCCACCGACTGGCACACAAGAGCGCCCTCCCCAATCGTGTGGGCTAAAAAAGCCTAGGAGTCGGTTAATGTCACCCTTATTCGAGATATCCGGCGACAAAAGTACAGTGCGGCAGTTGCCAGCCAAGCACGCGCGGCTTGAGCAGCATCTCGAGAAACTCATTGAGGGCAATCTTGAACGAGTTCTTGGCGTGCGCTTCGTGGCAACTCAATATGAGCTGCGCGGGGACCTCCAACAAGGCCGTATCGACACGCTAGGACTCGACGCCGATGGTTCGCCGACCATTATTGAATACAAGCGAGAAAAAGAACCCGACGTCATCAATCAGGGTCTCTACTATCTGAACTGGTTGAAGGAACACCGAGGGGATTTCGAGCTTCTGGTAAAGAAGAAGCTGGGGTTTGACGTCGAAATTGTCTGGTCACAGCCGCGTCTTATAGTGATTGCCGAGACTTTCGCCAAATGGGATACCTATGCCGTGAAACTAATGGGCCAAGGTATCGAACTATGGCGTTATGTTTTCTACGACGACCACTTGCTCTTCCTTGAACAGGTCTATGGTCAGCAGCGTACCTTGCCATCGGTAGCCACTTCATCTCCAATTGAGGAATCGCAACCAGGCTTGTCAGATTCGTATACCCTTGATGATCACACTAGAAAAGGAAACGAATCAATTCGCGCCTTGTTCTTATCATTGCGAGATCAGATTCTTTCACTTGAAGGTGAAGAAGGCGAGATTATCGAAACGCCTAGAAAGCTCTACGTTGCCTATAGACATGGGAAGAACTTCTGCGAAGTAGAAGTTCAGAAGAAAGTTCTCAAGGTATACGTTGACATTCCCTACAGTGAGTTAGAAGATCGCCCCGCCTTGTCCCGTGATTTGGCTTCTGTCGGGCATTGGGGAACGGGAACCTCGCTGTTTACTCTGCAAGTTGAGAATCAGATCGAGATCGTGATGAAAGCGATCTTTCAATCGTATTTGAGAACACTCTAAATGGACCTACCACAGCAAATGCAGCAGCCGCACTCATCAGACTACGACGCCGAGGCCGATGTACTCTATATCAGCTTTCGCAAGCCGCAGCAGGCGAACGACAGCGTGATGGAAGACGACGGCAACATCTATCATTACCATGACGGCGCGCTTGTAGGTGTCACCGTTATGCATGCTTCCACCAAACGCCTTCCAGCATCGAAATGAAGTCCATGGACCCCCTGATCGCACAACTTCCCTTCACCCTGCCCGGACAGTTCTACAAGGGCAATCTGCATACGCACAGCACCAACTCCGACGGCGGCCTGATCCCGCGCGAGGTGTGCGCCTTCTACCAGCGCAACGGCTACCACTTCCTCAGCATCACCGATCACTTTATGGAGCAATACGGCTGGCCTGTCACCGACACGCGGCCGTTTGAAGCGCCCGGCTTCGTCACTATTCCCGGAGCCGAGTTGCACACTGGCCGCACGTCGGTAGGCGAAATCTGGCACATTCTGGCGAACGGCTTACCGTTCGATTTTGCCCAGCCTGTGCCGCACGAAACTGGCCCCCAACTCGCCCGCCGCGCCCTCGATGCCGGCGCGTTCGTCACCTGCGCCCATCCGTCGTGGTACGCGCTCTCCGAAGCCGATGTGCTTTCACTCGGCCCAGTGCATGCCATCGAAACCATGAACGGCATTTCAGCAGACCACAACGACCGCATCGACAGTTGGGCGATGTTCGAATCGATGCTGGCGCAGGGCCACCGCTACACCGCGCTCACCACCGACGACGCACATTTTCTCGGCCGCCACGACGATCACGGCCGGGCCTGGACCTGGGTGAAAAGCACATCACTCACCCCAGAAGCCCTGCTCGCGGCCCTCAAGCGCGGCGAGTTCTACAGCAGCAGCGGTCCGGAGATCTTCAGCGTCGAATTCTCCAACACCAGCGTGTACGTGCGCTGCTCGCCCGTGGAAAGCGTGTTCGTCACCGGCAAGGGCGCGAAATCGTCGTATGCGCACGGGCGCGGCCTGTTTGAGGCCGAACTACCGCGCAGCCGCCTGGGTGACAGCCCGTACTGCCGTGTCACCATTCGTGATGCCCGTGGTGGCCGCGCCTGGACGAACGCGGTGTGGTTTTAAGGGAAGTATTGAGTGCTGAGTGCTGAGTCAAGAGCAGAAATACGCAGCATTCTCTTTCCTTGACTCAGCACCCGGTAATCGGCACTCAGCACTCAGCACTTATAGAGGGATAACGCCATGGACGTTCTGTGCATGGGCGAGCTGCTCATTGACTTCGTGGCGCTGGAAAGCGGCGTGGCGGTTGGCGACGCGTCCGGCTTCCTCAAGGCGGCGGGCGGCGCGCCAGCCAACGTCGCGGTGGCAGCGGCACGGCTTGGGCACAGCGCCGGGTTGATCGGGCAGGTGGGCGACGATCCGTTCGGTCATTATCTGGCCGGGGTGTTGGCCGCCAATGGCGTGGACGTGCGCGGCCTGCGCTTCAGCCCTGAAGCCCGCACCGCGCTGGCCTTCGTCTCGCTGGGGCCGGGCGGCGAGCGCGATTTCATTTTCTACCGCCATCCCAGCGCCGACATGCTCATGCGCCCGGAAGACGTAGACCTGAGCCTGATCGACTCGTGCAGCATCTTTCACTTCGGCTCGATCACACTGATTGGTGAACCGTCACGCTCGGCCACATTGGCGGCTGTGCGACACGCCAGGGCGGGAGGCAAGCTGATTTCGTATGACCCTAACCTGCGGATGAGCCTGTGGCCGAGCGCCGAGGCGGCGAAAACGGGGATGCTGCTGGGGATGCAGGATGCCGAGGTGGTGAAGGTGAGTCAGGAGGAACTGACGTTTCTGAGCGGGCAAAGCCACGCCGGGGCCTTATGGCGGGATGGCATGAAGCTGATTATCGTCACACATGGGGCTGATGGCGCGACGCTTTACACGCCGCGCGAACGGTTCACCGCGCCCGGCTTTCCGGTCGAAGCGGTGGACACGACCGGCGCAGGCGATTCGTTTGTGGCCGCCCTGCTCTCCGGCTTGCTGACCTACGGCGACGCATTTGACCGCCACCTGCCGGAAATCGCGCACTTCGCCAACGCCACCGGCGCGCTGACGACCACGCGCAAGGGCGCAATCCCCGCCCTGCCTACCCGCCAGCAGGTCGAGGCGTTCCTGGCGTCCAGAAATTAGGCTCAGCTTGCCGAAGGCGGCGCGAGGAAGACTTTCTCAATCGCCTCCAGCAGCCGTTCGTGCAGCACACCGCCACACGTGACTACCATCCCGCGATTGGCGGTGAGGATTGGTCCGCGCGAGAAATCGAGCAGTGAGCCGTCGAGATCGGTCACCGAGCCGCCAGCCGCCTGCACCAGCGCCGCGCCCGCTAGGTGATCCCAAATCCGATGGCGAGGCTCGGCCTCTTTCGGTAGCCGCAGGTAGATTTGCGCATCACCGGCCGCCACCATCGCATACTTATCCTGGCCGTCCACCTGCTGAATGACGGGCCGGTTCAGCCCGGCGGCGGCCAGTATACGGGCCTGCGCGGCGCGATCCACGTGATCATCTTCAACGCTCTCGGCCACCTTGACGCCGGACAAGCCCGGCAGCGGCCGGACGGCAATCCGCACCGGCTTGCCGCCCGCCAGCGATTCGGCGTAGGCCGCGCTGCGCTGGGCGTAGAACAGCGCCCCCATGCCATCCCGGCTCGGCCAGCCCGGACAGGCCAGCAGTCCCGCGATGGGCAGCCCGCTCTCCATTGCGCCAACCGCAATGGCATAGCGCCGCCCGGCGACGAAGCCCTTGGTGCCATCCACCGGGTCAACCGTCCACATGCGCATCGTCTCACGGCCGCGCCCATGGTCGAGCCAGCGCACGAGGCCGCTTTCCGTCACCGGCTCGCCCAGCACAATTCCCACCAGCGCCACAATCGCGGCGCGGCGTTCCGGCGTCACCAGTTCCAGAAACTGGGCGGCGCTTTCCTCGGAGTAGATGCCATCGTCAGGGTAAGCGATGGACAGAGCGCGCGCCAGAATGGCCTGTGCGCCATAATCGGCCAGCGTGACGGGTTCGTGGCCCGCTTTGTGCGCCGCATCGCCCAGATGCTGCGCCTGCACCTGCCGGGTGAGTAGCGCGGCCTGACGAATGGCGGTCTTGATGGGCTTGAGATCGAGCATATTGGGAGTTGAAAGTTGAAAGTTGAGAGTTGAAAGTAAGGACGAGAATAGCGGAGGGTTCGCGAGTGCGCCATCGAACAAGGTCTGGTGAGGCCAAGTCGAACATTCAATGCCCGCATTCGCGTGAGCAGGATCGCGACGTCTGCTCGCGTCCATTGCGCTGTACGGTACAGCGGCCTTTCGCCTGCTTTCAACTTCTCTTTTCATGACCCTCCCCCTCCTCTTCATCACCACCTACAGCGGCATGGGCGGCGGAGAAACCTCGCTGCTGACGCTGGCCGAGCACCTTGACGCCGCGCGCTGGACGCCACATTTGCTCACGCCCGCTGGCGGCCAACTGCCCGATCATTTCCGTGAACGTAACTGGCCGGCGCACTCACTGCCGTATCGGGGGGCCAGCACCTGGTTCATGCCGGCGGTATATGCACGCTTCCCCATCGTTCGCAGGATGGCCGCGCTAATGCGCGAACAGGGCATCGCCGCCGTCCACAGCGACTACCACAGCCTGCCCTTCGCGCTTCCTGCCGCGCAACAGGCAGGAATCCCGCTGGTCTGGACATGCTGGGGCTGGTGGTTTCATCCCAAGGCGTGGCAGCGCGGATTCTTCCGCCAGCCCGACGCCGGATTCGCGGCCTCGTGGGCCGTCCGCGACGGTTTTCTCGGCGATCCGCCGTTCACGCCGCCGGAACGGCTGCCCGTGCTGCCGCCGGGAGTGGACACGGGGCGCTTCCGGCCGGGGCTGGATGGCTCCCCCGTGCGGCACGAGGCGGGGATCGCCGGCGATGCACCGCTGGTGGCGATGATCGCGCGCTTTCAGGACGTGAAGGGCCATGACGTGTTTCAGGCGATGGTCCGTCAGGTGGCAGCGCAAATGCCCGAAGCGCATTTTATCGTGGCGGGTGAGAACGTACACGGCGCGGGCAAGGACGATGCCTACAAGGCGCGCATTCTGACGGCATGGCAGAACGACGCGCTGCTCCACGAACATTTGACGTATCTCGGCTTTCGGCCTGACCCCGAACGGGTGATTGCAGCGGCGGATGTGGTGGTATGCGCCTCGCACTTCGAAAGCTACGGCATGGTGCATGTCGAGACGATGGCCAGCGGCAAGCCGATTATCAGTACACGGCGCGGCGGCCCATCGGAAACGGTGGTGGATGGCGAAACCGGCTTTCTGGTGGACGCGGGAGATTCGGCGGCGCTGGCCGAGCGCGTGCTGCGCCTGCTGCGTGACCCCGCGCTGCGCCAGCGGATGGGAGTGGCTGGCCGGGAGCGCGTTACAGCGCACTTTTCAGCAGAGGCGATGGCGGCGCGGTTTGAGGAGACGCTCAGCAGACTGATAGGGCGTGGCTGAGCAGCGCTGTGATACACTGAAACTATACGCTTCACGCAAGGGTAGATCGAGGCATGACCGCCACACCTGCCGTACGACAAGGCATTGAAGACGTCATCGGCCCGCACCGGAGCGAAATCCTGCGGATTGCTGAACGGCATGGCGCGATGAACCTGCGAGTCTTTGGCTCATTTGTGCGTGGCGAAGCTACAGCGGACAGTGATCTCGACCTGCTCGTAACATGGGACTATGAACGGATGACTGCCTGGGCCAGCGCTGGCTTGTGGGAAGAACTGGAAGCGCTCTTAGGCCGCCCGGTAGATATCACTTCAGAGCGCGGCCTGAATCCCCTCATTCGCGAAGCTGTACTGGCCGAAGCAGTTCCGCTATGAGAGACAAGCGCGTTTATCTGCGGCATATCCTCCTATGCATTGCCGACATTGAGGAGTTTACCGCTGCCGGTCGCGATCTATTTGAAGGCTCACGCCTGCATCAGGCCGCAGTGTTGCGCACGCTGCAGGTAATGGCCGAGTCTACGCTTCATCTTCCTACCGAAGATCAGATGCAGTTTCCGGATGTAGAATGGCAACGGATTCGTAACTTCCGCAACCGGCTTGTTCACGAATACCTAGAGCTAGACCCCGATATCATCTGGCTTACGGTGCAGAACAGCCTCCCCCCGCTCAAGAAGGCTGTCGGAGAACTGCTCCGCGATGCAGATTCAGCTTTCGACTAGCATTGGCCCATGCACCTCCTCCTCCTCTCGCGCTGCCCGCCTGCGCCGCTGTATCTGGGCGACCGGCTCATCATCTACCACCTGGCCCGCGAACTGGCGGCGCGCGGCCACACCCTCGACCTGATCGCGCTGAATGACCGCAGCGAAACGCCGGAAGACCGCGCCCTGTATGCGCCATATTTCCGCCGGATGACCGTGCTGCCCGAACCGCTACGCTCTCCTGCAGCCTACCTGCGCCGCCTGATGGGCCGCCGCTTCCCGCGCCGCGCCGAAGAAGCATGGTCACCGGAACTGTGGCGGGCGGCTGAAGAGGCGCTTGACGGCGAATCGTACGACGTGATTCACCTGTTCGGCGGGGTGCAGGTTTACGAACTGGCCGAACTGGTCAAAGGCCGCCCCGCCGTCATCACACCCTACGAGAGCTACGCGCTGTTCCTTGAGCGGCAGATCGCCGCCGAGCCACGCTCGCCCATGCTGCGGATCCAGCGCGCTATCGCCAGCGCCTACGAATGCTTCATGTTCACGCTATTCGGCCGGGTGGTGGTGGTGTCTGAGCAGGACCGCACGGCGCTGCAGGCGGCCAACCCGGCGCTGGACGTCAAGGTGATTCCGAACGGCGTCGAACTGTTGCGTTTCCCCATCAGCGACGCACCACGCACGCCAGACACGCTGCTGTTCACGGGCAACTTCGAGTACGGGCCGAACGCCGGCGCCGCCCGCTTTCTGGCCCAAACCATTCTCCCTGCCGTGCAGAAGCAGCGCCCGAACGCCAAGCTTTGGCTGGTGGGCAACGCGCCACCGCCGGAAATCCAGGCGCTGGCCTCCGGGGCGGTGACCGTGACGGGCCATGTGCCGGATATGCTGCCGTACTTGCAGCAGGCGGCGGTGTTCGTCTCGCCGCTGCGTTATGGCGCGGGCATCAAGAACAAGGTGCTGGAGGCACTGGCGGCAGGCTGCCCGGTCGCGGGTACGCCGCTGTCGTTCGACGGTATCGCGGTGGAAGATGGTACAAGCGCATTGATTGCCCCTCTCGAAGACCTGACGGGTGCCATTTTGCGCGTCCTCGACGAGCCCGCCCTCGCCGCCCGGCTTTCGCGCGAAGGGCGCGCCCTGATCGAGTCACGCTATACTTGGGAGCGGGTGGCCGAGAGCTATGAAAGGCTGTATCGAGAAGTGCTCAGTGCTGAGCACTGAGTCAAAAGCCAGAGATACCCTTCTAACCGGACTTGTTGTGTATTCATGACCAATCGGCCACTTTCTCAACTTTTCTTACTCCGCACTCAGTACTCAGTACTCAGCACTTCTTTTCTGGTGCATCGTGACTGACACCCACCCCCGCACGCTGGTCATCATCCCGGCGCTGAACGAAGAAGACAGTATCGCGCATGTGATCGGTCAGATTCACGAGCACGCGCCTTGGGCCGATGTCGCGGTGGTGAATGACGGCAGCACCGACCGCACAGGCCCGATTGCCGAGTCCTGCGGCGCAGTTGTGCTGCCAATGCCATTTAACGTGGGCATCGGCTCGGCCATGCAGACCGGCTTCGTTTATGCCGCGCGCAATGGCTATGAGGTGGCGGTGCAGAACGACGGCGACGGCCAGCACAACCCGGCCGAAATCCCCGCGCTGGTCGAGGCGCTGCAAGCAAGTGGCGCGCACCTGATGATCGGCTCGCGCTATCTGGAAGACCGGGGCTACGTCACGCCCTGGCAGCGCAAGATCGGCATCGTCATCCTGGCGAAAGTCGTCTCGCTGGTCACGCGCTGGCGCATCACCGACCCAACCAGCGGCTTTCGCGCCTCGAACCGCCGCACGATTGAACTATGCGCCCGCGTCTACCCTTATGACTACCCGGAACCCGAAGCCATCGTCCTGCTGCACCAGGCCGGCTTTCAGGTGCGCGAGATGCCGGTGACGATGAACGCGCGCTACGGCGGCATCTCGTCAATCACGCCGCTGCGCTCGGCCTATTACATGGTCAAGGTGATCCTCGCCATTCTGGTGGATGTCATCCGCCAGCCGCCCACAAAGGCCCGCTAGATCCGGTTCAATCGGAGAAAAGCCCATGACCGCAGGCGCGCTGCCGTTCGTTCAAATCGGGGCTATGTGGAAGCGCTGGACGCATCAGTTCCGGCCCGCCTTCGTCGCGGTCATTGAGCTGACTCCGGAGATCATCGCGGCAGCGGCGCAGTCGGAGGATGGCACGGTCAAAATCTGGTGCATCCCGCCCGAGCGCGGCGCAGGGCGCGGCCAGCCGACCTATAGCTGCTATCTGGAACGGCCGGGGGACCTGTAACTCGAAAGAAACCTCTCCCCCTGCCAGGGCAGGGGTAGGTTTTCGCGATCAGGCTGCCGTCTCACACCTGCCCGCATTGCGTCCATCCTGTCCACCATGCGTTCGCCCCAAACGCGCGCACCTGCTCTACGATGAAGGCTGCCGTCCGGCCGGGCCGCCCGCCAAACCAGTCCATTGTGCGCTATTTGTCTCTTATTCTGTCCTCTTGTCTCGATGCTTCTTCCCTCAAG
>JAEURB010000314.1 GCA_016788435.1 Anaerolineae bacterium
CCAATCGGCGTGGCGCTGAAGCCGAGGTCGCTGATCATCACGCGGTTCCAAACGCCGGTCGCCATCACATCGGCCATCCCCGAGCCGAGATGGAACAGGCTGATTTTCAGGTTGCGGGCGATGGTGAGATTCGGCTCGGAACTTAACGTCGCGGCCTGAGGCGCAATCTCTGCTGCGGACGGGGCAATTACGGGCGTAGCAGTCATGAGAATCTCGCTGCTTTATATAGATTTACGGAGATTTAACCCGCGCAGTATAACGGTTTCATTAGATGTGTCAATGGGGCACGGGGCGCATCTTTCAACCCTCAAGGGCCAATTGCTGTAACGAACTGCGTTATACTGGAGACTAGGGGAGATTCGACAAGAGGAGATGAGATTATGGCTGCCACGCCTGTTGGCTATCAGAAGATATTGGTCCCGCTCGATGGCTCTGGCTGGTCGCAGCGGGCGATCCCGCACGCCGTCAATTTGGCGCGGATGCACAGCGCGCAGTTGGTGCTAATGCACGTCTTCGTGCCGCCTTCGCCGGAGTATGTGCCGGAGTTGGCCCTGGCCGGCCAGGCGGAACAGTTCGAGAAGCTGCGCGTCCAGGCTAAAGATTATATGCAGATCATGGTGGCGCAGTTGCAGAACGAGGGCGTAAGCGTAACGGGCGAGGTGCTGGAGGGCTTCGACGTGCCCGGCCTGATCGCCGATTACGCCCGCCACGAACACATTGACCTGATCGTGATGAGCACGCACGGCCGCAGCGGGATCGCCCGCCTGATTTTCGGCAGCGTGGCCCGGGGCGTGATGGATCAGTGCAAAGTGCCGACGCTGCTCATCCACCCGGATAAGCAGGAAGCCACGGCGGAATAACTCGCTTCACGGCCAGGACAAGAGACTAACGGCAGAAGGCACAGCGGACACAAGGCCTTTGAGCAAATCTCTCTGTGTCCTCAGTGCCTCTGTGGTGGATTCTGGTTGTTCCTCGTTCTGGCGAAAGTGCTGTTCAGAACCCACCCTTCTCCTCGACAAACGCCAACGCCTCGGCCAGCGTGGGCATGTCGTTGGCGCAGCCCTGCCGCGTGACGACGATAGCGCCGGTGGCGTTGCCCATCCGCGCCGCCTTCTGCCAGCCCCAGCCGTTGAGGTAGCCGAACAGGAAGCCGCTGGCGAAGGCATCGCCCGCGCCGAGCGTGTTCAGCACCTCGATGCGGAACGGCGCGGCGTCGTAAGTGGCCCCGTCTTTCGCGTAAACCCGCGCGCCCGCTTCGCCCAGCTTATAGACGACGGCTTTCCGCACCCCTTCCAGTAGACGGGCTACTCCCGCTTCGCCGCTGGGCGCGCCGGTCGCGGCCTTGATCTCGTCCTCGGTGCCAATGGCGATATCCACCAGCGGCAGCGCCGTTCGCACCGACACGCCGAACGCCCGCGCGTCGTGCCAGAGGGTCGGCCGGTAATCAATGTCCAGCACGACTTCGGTCCCGCTGGCGCTGGCGGTTTCGGCGGCGACGAGCGTGGCGCTCCGGCTCGGCTCCTGCGAGAGGCCGGTGCCGCTGATCAGCAGCAGGCGGCTGTCGGCCACCGGCGCGTCCAGCGCGTCGTCAATCGTCAGCGCGATATCGGCGCAGTTGTCGCGGTAGAA
>JAEURB010000350.1 GCA_016788435.1 Anaerolineae bacterium
ACAGTGCAGCCACACTCTCCTCCCCCTGTTCCACGTCCTCAATGAACCGCTTTCGTTCAGCCATGGGTGTGCGCTCCTCCCAGGGCATAGGCCGCCTCCTTCTTCAGCTCCTATGCCCTTATTGTCTGGCGAAGTGTTACCTATGTCTCCGAACATTGTGTTACCTATGTGCCCGGTCAATACACCCGGAGAGAGAGAAAAGGGTGAGGCTTGCGCTGCCCTGAATGGTGACGCCCGATGAACTCGCGCAAGGCGACCCGCACGCAGGTTCGGCGGCACAACCGCCTGCTCATTCTGCGCGCCATTTACGCGGCCGAGGCCGACAACCGCGCTGCGCTGGCGGGAGTGACCGGGCTTGCCAAACCGACCGTCTCCGAACTGGTCACCGAACTGATCGAACAGGGGCTGGTCGAGGAAGGCGGGCCGGGCGAATCGTCAGAAGTGGGCGGCAAACGGCCCACGCTCCTCCGTTTTATCCCCGAAGCACGGCAGGTTATCGGCGTGTCGGTGGATGCTCACGCCGTTCACGCCGTGCTCGTCAATCTGGATGGCGCAGTGGTCGCCGAACACGAGGCGTTGCTCGACGGCTGTCAGGGCGAAGACGCCTACGATGTGCTGGTGAGCGCCATCAACGGTATGATCGCCCAATTGGATGCGCCGCTGCTGTGCATTGGCGTGGGCGTGCAGGGTTTTGTGGACAGCGGGGCCGGGCTGGTGGTGCGGTCGTCCACGCTGGGCTGGAGGCGGTTGCCACTGGTCGAGCGCCTCAACGTGCGCTATCAGAAGCCGGCCTACCTCGCCAATAACACCGAGTTGACCGCGCTGGCACAGCATACGCTCGGCGAACTGCCTTCGGGAACGGTGGATACGCTCGTCACGGTGCGCGTGGATGAGACGGTGGAAGTGGGCATGACCCTGCGTGGCGGCGAAGTGCATCACGGCGGCGAGATCAGCGGCCTGCTGGTGAGCATGCCCAGCCCGGATGGCCGGTTCACGCGCTGCCCGATTGAGGAGCGTCTCAACTGGAATACGATTGCCGCACGGGCGGCTTCACTCACCGCTGGCTACCCGGATTCGATCCTGCCCCTCATCGGCCTGACCTTCATGCATATCCGTTATGCGCTGGCCCAGGGCGACCCGCTGGCCGCGCAGCTTTACGATGAAATCGCGGCGGTGCTGGCCGAAATCATGGCCTGGACGGTCGCGCTGCTCAACCCGGATCAGGTCGTGCTGGCGGGGGGTATCGCTGATCTGGGCGCACCGCTGCTGGAACGGGTGGCGGCCGAAACCCGGTTGTTGCTTTCGGCGGAACGCCTGTACGCGAATTTCTTGCTGGCCGAAGGTGAGAATCTGAGCGCGCTCGGCGCGGCGGCCGAGGCTATTCAGGCGGAGCTGGGAATCCTGTGAACGGCGCGCGCGGCATCATCGGCGTCATTACCAACAATCGCCACGAGGTCTTTCAGCGCGCCATCATTCGCGGTGTGGAAGAAGCGGCCCTCGCACGCAGTTATCAGGTTGTGGTGGACAGTATCGCCGAAGACGCCGCGCACCCGCGCCCGGTCGCGCTCGATCTCGGCGCGATGAGCGGTATCCTTGTTATCGCCAACGTGCTGCCCGACGATCAGTTGCGTGAGCTGCACGAGGCGGGCCGCCCGATGACCCTCATCAGTCACCATGTGCCGGGTCTCTCAATCCCGGCGGTCATTACTGATAACCGGCGCGGGATGGGCGTGCTGACACGGGCCATGTTTGAACAGTGGGGCTGCCGGCGGATGGTCTACATCCGGGGCGACATGCAGCAAAGCGACGCCGTCGAGCGTGAGGAGGCCGTCGAGCGCGAACTGATGCGCGCCAACCTGACGATTGACCCGGAACTGGTGCTGAACGGCCAGTTCGAGCCGTCGCTGACGTGGCGCTTGATGGCCGAACTGCTGGCAAGGCGGCGCGATTTCGATGGCGTGCTGGCGGCCGACTACCAGATGGCACTGGCGGCGCTGCGCGCGCTGCGTGAGGTGGGGGTGCGCGTGCCAGACGAGGTGCAGGTCGGTGGCTTCGGTGACGGTGAGGATGCGGCCAACGCTGGCTTGACGACCGTCGCGGCCGACGTGCTGGAGCAAGGCCGGCGGGGCGCGCGCCAGTTGATCGGCCAGATGGAAGGCTTACGTATGCGCGGGACGACCGTTCTCAATACGGCGCTCATCCCGCGCAGCACAACGCGCCCGGCGCGGGCGGAGGATGCGTCATGAGCTTCTCAATCAGTAATGCGCGGTTAGTCACGCCAGACGGGGTAGTCGAAGGCAACCTGCACGCTGAAGCTGGCCGGATTGTGGCCCTCGGCGCGGTGCGTGTTCCCGAGGGCGCGCGTGCCGTGGACGCCGGAAACGGCTGGCTTCTGCCCGGCTTCATAGATGTCCACGTGCACGGCGGCGTCGGCCGCGAGGCGATGGATGCCGACCCGGACGGCTTGCGCCAGCTTGCCCGCTTCTATGCCCAACATGGCGTAACGGGCTTCCTGCCGACCACCTGGACTGCCCCCCATGAGGCCATCATGGCGGCGCTCGGCAACATCGCGGCCGTTCAGCGCGAAGGTACGGGTGGCGCGGCCATCCTCGGCGCGCATGTCGAGGGGCCGTACCTCAACCCCGCCCGCTGCGGCGCGCAGGATTCCCGGCAGATCCGCCGCGCAGGCCGTGACGAGGCGCTGGCTATCCTCGATACCGCTATCATTCGCCTGCTGGCGCTCGCCCCGGAATATCCTGAGAATCAATGGCTGATTGACGAGTGCGCCCGGCGCGGAATCACTGTCTCCGCAGCGCATACGGCGGCGACCTACGCCGATATGCAGCAGGCGGCGGCCCTCGGTTTGAGCCAGACGACGCACACTTACAACGCGATGACCGGCCTGCATCACCGCGAGCCGGGCACGCTGGGCGCGGCGCTGACGATGGATTCGATCTCCTGCGAGCTGATCGCCGATAATGTGCATGTTCACCCGGCCGCCATGAACCTGCTCTACCGCGCCAAGGGGCCAGACCGCACGATCCTCATCACCGACGCCGTGCGTGGGGCGGGACTGCCCGAAGGTACAAGCTATGATCAGGATGGTCGGCCGGTGGTGGTGCGAGACGGGGCCGCCTATCTGCCCGGCGATACGCTGGCCGGCAGTACGCTGACGATGGATCGCGCGCTGCGTAACTTCATCGCTGCCACCGGTGCACCGCTGGAGGCGGTTTGGCCCACCACCAGCCGCACGGCAGCCCGCCAACTGGGGCTGGACGGCCGCAAGGGTT
>JAEURB010000354.1 GCA_016788435.1 Anaerolineae bacterium
CAGCCGCTGCGGGCCGTTCGATGCGGCACTGCGGCTGCTGGCGCGCGGCATGGTGGATGTGACGTCGCTGATTGAGGCCCGCTATCCGGTTGAGGATGGGCTAGCGGCGTTCGAGCATGCTGCCCGGCCGGGCGCGCTCAAGGTGCTGCTGGAGTTCTAGACAGCGAGGGGCAGGGTGATGGTGAAGCGGGAGCCGACCCCTGGCTCGCTTTCCATGCCGATGCCACCGCCATGTGCTTCGACAATGCGGCGGGCGATAGCCAATCCCAGTCCGGTCCCCTGGGTGAAGGACGCGGTATCGGCGGCCCTGTAGAACTTCTGGAACATCTGCGCCTGATTTTCGCGCGCAATCCCGTAGCCGGTATCGGTGACATCCAGCGCGGCGAAGCGTTCATCCGCCGCCGAGAGGCCAACGTGCGCCTGCACAAGTCCAGATGGCCGGTTATATTTGATGGCGTTAGTCAGCAGGTTGAGCACGACCTGCTTGATCATGTCTCGATCAGCGTTGGCGCTCAGGCGCAGCCCGCGCACCTCGAACGTGATGCGGCGCTCGTCGGCCTGGGGGCGAACGACCTCAATACACTCCTCAACCAGCGGAAGCAGCAGGAATGTGGAGCGCGTCAACTGCGCCCGGCCTGATTCCAGCCGCGCCAGGTCGAGATAGTCACTGGTCAGCCGGATCAGTCGTTCGGTTTCGGTGGACATGTGCTCGACCACTTCGCTGCGCCGTTCGCCGGTGATTTCAGTGCGGCGGAGCAGGGCGATGCTCATGCGCAGCGCGGCCAGCGGTGTACGCAGTTCGTGCACCATCTCCGACATGAAGTCACTTTGCTGGAACAGCCGCGCGTTTTCGATGGCGATGGCTGCCTGCCCGGCTAGGATGGTCAGCGTGTGGATGTCGTCCCCCGTGAACGAGCCATCGCGCTTGTTGACGGCCTCAAGCGCGCCGATGGTCCGGTTCTGGGCGCGCATC
This sequence comes from Anaerolineae bacterium, assembly GCA_016788435.1. Classification (GTDB taxonomy): domain Bacteria; phylum Chloroflexota; class Anaerolineae; order Aggregatilineales; family Phototrophicaceae; genus Flexifilum. Next base: position 974 of record JAEURB010000354.1, read on the forward strand.
GGCACGGCCATCAGACTGTGCGTACGAAACTCGATGGCCTCGTCCACGCCACGAAAAACTGACGGCTCGGAGGACACATCTTCGATCACGCGCGCCTCGCCGTGGCGAACGACCCAGCCGGCGATGCTGCCCTCCATCGGCACGACGATGCGGTCAGTTTCGGTTTGCGACATATTGGAGCTGAGTTCAAAGCGAAGTTCGCCGGTGGAGGTGTCAATCAGCAGGATGGATGCCGCCTCTGCTCCGATCAATTCCATCGCCGCTGCGATAATGCGCCGGAGCAGCGCCATGTGGTCGAGCGTCGAGTTCAACTGCTGGCTGATCTCGATGATTCGCTCATACCGGCCGAGCAGTTGGTCAACGGATGGATGCTGTGGAACGCTCATTCAGGCTCCGGCCCGGTGATGGCGCAGGTCGCTGCCCTGCAGGCTAACGTACGGCGGGCACCTGACTGGTAGCTCGCACCCTGACAGTGAGTTCTTCGGCCAGCTTTGCCAGTTGGGTTGAGGCGATAGCTGAAGGCTGATAGAGCACCATCGGAACCTGAGCCTGCAGCGAATGCAGGGCCAACTCGGACGCCAACGCGATGATAGCCCGGATTTCAGTACCCAGCGCCTGCTCAACTTCGTTCCAGGCGGGGGGTGTGGTCGCCGCTGCACGGTTAACCACAACGACGTGGGTTTTGCTTCCCTCAGGACGCGAGGGTTGAAGGTCGCGCAGCAGGTCACGCGCCATGTTGAGCGTAACCGGCACGGGATCGACCACCACGACCAGATGATCCACCTCGCGCTGCAGGCGCATCAGGCTGGCCGACATGCCGCTGCCAAGATCGGCCACGACCAGGCGCGACATGCTGCGCAGCGCGCGCAGAACGGCCTGTTCGTTGTCGAGGGAATACTGAATCAACGCCTCATCGGGCCGCGCCGACGCGAGCAGGGCGCGCAAGCCAGAGGTGTGCGTCGCCAGCGCGTTGTCTATCACGCGAGGCTGAATCTCCTGCGGCAGGTGGGTGAGTACGCTGGCTAACCCCTGTGACTTCGCGAGGCCGAGCGACAGACCCAGGCTGCCGATCCCCATGCGATAATCCACGATGATTGGATTTTCGCCAGCGGCCAGCCGCGCCGCAGCGATGTTCAACGCGACGCTCGTTGTTCCAACGCCGCCTTTTGCGCCGACGACACCAATCGTGATGCCCTTGGACGTGCCTGGTGCTGGTTTCTGGGTAGCGCCACGCGCCAGCATGGTTTTCACGCGCGAGGCGAGTTCGGCCGGGTGCGTGGGCTTGGTAAGGTAGTCGTCGGCGCCCGCCTCGAAGCCGGCCACCTTGTCATCAATCAGCGTCTTGGCCGTGAACATGATGATCGGGATCTGCTTGGTCTCGGGAGCCTGCCGGAGACGGCGGCAGACCTCGAGGCCGCTCATGTCTGGCATCATCACGTCAAGGATGACCAGATCCGGGTGCTCGAGTGAGGCCTTTGACAGCGCCTGATTTCCCGCGCTGGCAGCCGAAACCTCGTAACCGTTGCGTTGCAGCATCAGGCCGATTAGTTTCAGGCTATCAATGTCGTCGTCCACTACAAGGATTTTTTCAGCCATTATTGAGTCCCGGAAGATTGGATGCCCAGGCAAGCTGGCGGCAACGGAGCCGCGCCTGAATCAGCACCGGCCCAGCAGCTCACACTTCCCGATCATAGTTAATGAGCGCGCGACGCGCAAGCAACCAGAGCGCCAGGCTTGCGGCGAACATCGTTGCCGAATGCCCCTTGGCGCGTATAATCACATTTGGTGCTGCCAGTTGGTTGCAGGAGGCGTTATGTCTGCTGGTTCGTCCACAATCGGGCCATCCACTATGCCTGCAGATTTGCCGGCGAGTTCCACTTCGCTGGTGGACGACCTCCTGTCTTCGCCGTTCGATCCGATCTTGCTGCTTGACGAAGCGGGGAATCTGCGGGCGTTCAACCGAGGGGCCGATGAGTTGTTTGGGCTGGCGGCGTTCCGTGGTGCCCCGGCCGATTCGATTTCCTCGCTGGAGCCGGTAAGGGCGGTGCTTGGGCAAACGGCAGGCGGCTTCCCGGTGTGGGATACGCCAAGCGGCCGCTCGTTCGTAATCCAGCCCGTGGCCGCCCCATCGGGTGGCCGGCTGGTGCTGCTGCGTGACGTTACGGACTGGCGGCAGTTGAACATAAAACTGTCCGACCTGATGCATATCGTCTCTCATGACCTGCGCACGCCATTGACAGCCATCAAAAGCTACGCCGAGTTGCTGGTGGACAGCTATTTTGGTGAGATGAGCCCTGAACAGCAGGTGGCGCTGGAGAAGCTCACGCTGGGTATTTACGGAATGGTGAGCCTGGTGGACAACTTGCAGGCGGCCGACCGCTTCGATCCGCGCAAGGGGCTTTACAAGACCGAGCGTGAGCCGGTGGATGCGAGCCAGATCGCCCAAAAGGTGCTAGATGCCCTGCAGCTTCCGGCCGAGATTCAGGATATCACCCTCGAACTGGATGTTGATCCTGCTGTGCCGATCATGCGCGCCGATCCACTGATGCTCGAACGGGCGCTCGCCAATCTGGCAGAGAACGCGCTCAAGTACAGCGCGGAGGGCACGAAGATCATCGTGCGGATCACGTCGGACCGCGATTCGGTGTTGTTTGCCGTGACAGACCAGGGGCGCGGCATTGCGCCCGAAGACTATGTGCGGATTTTTGAGCGCGGTGTTCGCGTGGATCAGCAGGGTCAGAAGCGCGTGCGCGGCAGCGGCCTGGGTTTGTTCGTGGTGCAGAGCGTGGCGCAGCGGCACGGCGGCACGGTCTGGGTTGAAAGCGCACTCGAACAGGGCAGCACGTTCTACCTGAAGTTGCCCATTCGTGGTGAGGCCACCGTTGGCTGATGCTGGCGGCGCGAACCCGATAGCACCCCTCTCATGACTATTCACGTTCTGTCTGGCCCGGTCGTAGCCCAGATCGCCGCCGGCGAGGTGGTTGAGCGCCCGTCGTCGGTGGTTAAGGAACTGATCGAGAACAGCATTGACGCGGGCGCGACCGAGGTGCGGATTTCCGTCGCGGCGGACGGGCGGAAGCGCATCCTCGTCGCTGATAACGGCTCGGGCATCGCGTCACGCGAGGTTGACCTCGCCTTCATTCGCCACGCGACAAGCAAACTGGAAACCGCCGCCGACCTGGAGCATGTGCGGACGCTCGGCTTCAGGGGCGAGGCGCTGGCGAGCATCGCAGCCGTCAGCCTGACTACGCTGACCACGCGCCAGCGCGACGAGGAAACCGGTACACAGGTCCGCGTCGAAGGAGGTGACGTGCTTCAGCGCAGGAGCGTGGCCGCGATGGCCGGAACGACGCTCGTGATCGAGCATCTCTTCTTCAATACACCAGCACGGCTGAAGTTCCTGAAATCGGAGACGACCGAGAAGCGCCTGATAGCAGGAGTGGTGACGCGGTATGCGATGGCCTACCCGGCGATCCGCGTAGTGCTGGAGCAAGATGGCCGCGAGACGTTCCGCAGCGCTGGGAACGGTGACCTGCGCGCAGTTATGGCGGCGGCGCTCGGCCTTGACCGGGTTGGCGAAATGCTGCCGGTGGATGACACATCACGCGGGGTAACGGTGCAGGGATATACCTCCGCGCCGAGCCTGAACCGCGCTGACCGTAGCCGGATTACGCTGTTCGTGAACGGGCGGCATGTTCAGGATTCGAGCCTGAGTTACGCTGTCGTACAGGCCTATCACACGCTGCTGATGACCGGGCGCTACCCGCTGGCTGTGCTGATGGTGTCAATGCCGGCCGAGGATGTGGATGTCAACGTTCATCCCGCCAAGGCCGAGGTGCGCTTCAGAGACAGCGACTCGGTGTTCTCGGCGGTGCAGCGGGCAGTGCGAGCCGCTGTGACGGGGCAGGCCGCGCCGCCCGGCTTTGCGACAATGGGCGGTGGGTGGCGCAGCCTGCCGTTCCAGAGCGCAACGCCAGCAGCTTTCCAGCCGGGGCTGAACTTCTCATTGGATTCACCGGGCCAGCACGCCCGGCAGCAGCATGAGCCTGAACAGGCAGGAGAAGAGCCAGCGTACAGCGTGGATTATGAGGCGCTGGCCGCCCCCGCTGGCCCAGCGCGGCCGCGCACTCTGCCGCTGCTGCGGGTAGTGGGGCAAATTGCCGCCAGCTATATCGTGGCAGAAGGCCCGGCCGGGCTGTACCTGGTGGACCAGCACGCAGCGCACGAACGCATCCTGTATGAGCAGTTCATGGCCGATCAGGCGGCGCAAATGCCGGTTGCACAGTACACGCTGGACGCGCAAGCCATGACATTCGCGCCCGATGATGCCCGGCTGCTGGAAGACAGCCTGCCGCTGCTCGAACCGCTGGGTTTCGCGCTCGAAGCGTTCGGGCCAAATACCTTCAGGCTGCGGGCGCTGCCTGCGCTGCTGGCACACCAGGAACCGTCGGCCGTGCTGACAGAACTGCTCTCGGACCTGCGCAGCGGACGGCAGCCGGGGCAAGAGACGGTCGAAAAGCGGCTGATCATCCGCGTGTGCAAGCAGGCAGCGGTGAAGGCCGGGCAAATCCTCAGCATCGAGCAGATGCAAGGGCTAATTCGCCAGCTCGAACGCTGCAACTCGCCACTGACTTGCCCGCATGGACGGCCGACGCTCATTCATATGAGCAGCGACACACTGGCCCGCGAGTTTGGACGCCTCGGCGCTAGCGGCTCTGCCAGGTAAAGCTGTTCCAGCCCGCCAGCCCTGAAATGATGCGGAGTGTGCCGTCAGGGTTCGGCGCGCCTACCGAGACTTTCCAACGCATTTGATGAGCCTGACCATCGGCCGGAATCAGTGACGTGGGCAGCATGTACGAGTTGCTACGGCTCACTTCCATATGGGCAGTGCCAGCAGTCAGGTCTTCCACCTGGATGATGTAGGTTTCGCCGGGCTGCAGGATACCGGCGCTCAGCCACTGGAGAAGGAACGTGCGGGCGTTTGCGCTCGCACCCTCGGGCGGGAAGATCGGCGCGGGCGGGGCATAAGTCGGCGTGGAAGTCGGCGTTTCGCTGCCTGAGAAGGTGGGCGAAAGCGTCGGCGATGGCGTTGGGGCGGGGATGTTGACAGGCTGACCGACGACCAGCGGCACGCTGCAACCGGGGCCGCCAATCGGGTTCGAGAAATCGCAGCCGATAAAGTCTATGACAGGATTGAGCGTCGCCAGCACGCTGAGCGTCGTGCCGTTGCTGGCGGCAATGCCGATGATCGTTTCGCCCTCGGCCACAGCATGGGGGATGACCGGGACGTTTCCAGCAGGGGTGGCTTCCGGCAGAAGCGCGCGCGTCAATTCGAAGCCTTCTGGCGTCGGCGTGGCCGTTTGGCGGGGTATGAGGATGACCGAACCGGGCGGCGGCAGCCGGTCAATACTAGTGATGTTGGGATTGAGCGCCATGATTTCGCGGAAGACGTTGGTGTCGCGGTAGTTGAAGGGCGGCTGCTGGATGATGAAGAGCAGGGTATCGTCTTGTTGCACCGTGTACTCGAATGGCCCGGGCGTGGGCGATGGTGTATAGGTTTCGGTCGGCGGCCCCGGCGTGTAGGTGGGCGTCGGCTGCTCCAGTTGGGGCGGGGCAGTTGGTGTATGTGTGACCAGCGCGGTGGGCGAAGCCGTAATCGTCTGCGCGGTGGGAGATTGGGCAACAGTAGGTGTGCGGGCGGGTAGGCCTTCGGGCTGGCAGGCCGCCAGCGCGAACGCAAGCAGCGCCGCCATGCACACAGAAGCAGCACTTCGATTCATGGTGCAGTCCCTTGCGAATTCCAGATGAAGCTGCGCGCTGGCGTTTCGTAGCGTAATGCAGTCGAGCCGCCACCCGCTACGCCAACTGACCAACGAAAGATGTGCGGTTGCCCGTCCGTCCCTTGCCAGTCAGGGGGAATGATGAACGTCAGGTCAGTCGTTTCCCCTGTCCACGACCGGCCGGCGGTATCATCCACGACGGTCACCCAGTATTTCTCGTCCGGGCCAAGCTGTCCGGTCGTGACCCAGCGCAGCGTCACAATCTGGTCGGCGGTGAAGCGGGTGCGTTCGGCGGGGCTGAGCAGACTGGGCGCGTTGTACGTTGCGGTCGCGGTCGGCGTCGCCGTTTCGCTGCCCGAGGGGGTAGGCGAGAGCGTCGGCGTGGGCGTGGGGGCGGGCACACGGAATTGCTGCCCTGGCTGAAGCAGCACGGTGCAGGAATCGCCACCGGAATCGTACTGGAAATCGCACTGCGAGAACGCGAGTTCCGGGTTGATTTGGGCCAGCACTTCGGCTGTCGTGTTGTACTGATACATGATGGCAACCATGCTCTCCTGTGGCTGAACGATGTGCCACATCAGGCCAGCCAGCAGCGTTGCGGTCGGTATCAAGGTGGCTGTCGGCGGAGTGGCGTTCGGTTCGCTCACGAAGAGCGCCGCCACGTCGCTCGCCCCCGCACCACCCGTCGAAGTGGGCGCAGCGGCGGCCGCGTTGGGGTCGGGCGTTGGCGTCGGGCGGGGGATGAGGATGGTCTGCCCGATCTGGATCGCTTCCGGGGCGGACAGCCCGTTCAGGTCGAGAATGGCCGGCACGATGTCGAGCGAACGATGGCCGCAGGCGTAGGCCAGCGAAATCAGGTCGTCGCCCGCCTGGATGACGTAGGTACACGGCCCTTCGGTTGGCGGCGGGGTGATGGTTGGCGGGGCAGGGGTCACGGTGGCCAGCGGGACCATGGTCGGGCGCGCAGTGTTGGTGACCAGAATCGCTCCGGGTACGGTGGAAGAGGCCAGCCCCGTTGGCTCAATAGTGGGTTCCGGCGCGAGTGCATTCCTCACGCCGGGCAGCGCGAAGGCCAGCGCCGCGATACACAGGCCAGCCAATACCAGCGCGCCAATACCGGTCAGCAGCCACTCGCCTGACCGCTTTCCCTCGCCTTCGAACAGGTCGGTTTCA
>JAEURB010000356.1 GCA_016788435.1 Anaerolineae bacterium
ATGACCTGCTGGACGACCAGGGCGAGATCATTTCGGCCCGCACCCGGCTGACGCTGACCGTACCAACCAAGGAACGGGCCTACAACGATGTGGCGCTGCTCTCGCGGTCGCGCTTCATCGCCGATGCCGCCCAGCCGCTGCGCTTCTACCGCGAGTACTTCAAGCCTGTTTCCGAGCGCGAACTGGAGAAGGACCGCCGCCGCTGGCACTTGCTGTATCAGGGCGTGCTCTTCTATCTCAATGTTGACCGCGTGATCAAGCCGGCGTTGCCAGGCACGTTCGTGGAGATCAAGAGCCGAACGTGGTCAGCGCGCGATGCCGAGGTCAAGGCCGAGCGCATCAGCGACATGATGCGCATCCTGGGGCTGGATCCCTCGAATGTGATGACGACCGATTACCTCGATATGCCGGAACAGGCGGCGCAGTAAGCTCGGCCTGCAACCCCCGCTCAGGTGTCCTTCAGTTTGACGACGGCGCGTTTCTCGTGGAACGCGCCGTACTGTTCAGCCGCTCTCTCAACGGCCAGCAGAACATCGCCCGGCCACGCCTCGAATGATCGTGCGTGGATCACGACTTCCGTCCGCTTCGTTTCCCGGGTCCAGGTGCCGATCACGCGCCCGTCAAAGATTACTGTCGCACCAAGTCCGTTGGCGTTCTTGACGTGCGCGGCATGTTCCAGAGCCAGCGACGCGCTGCGATCCTTGTAACCGATCAGGAACTCGTCATACGCGGGCAGCAGAAGGGCCACTAGGGCTTGCGGCATGGCCGGGCCTTCGCAGGGCGCGCGCCAGAAGGTTCTCCCGTCCATCGTCTCCGCTGCCAGGTGAGTTTGCACCGCTTCCAGCCCGGCGCGCGCTTCACTGACGCGCAGGCCAGACCACCAGACGAAATCCGGCAGTGCCGCCGGGCCATGACCTGTGAAATAGCGCCGCGCCAGTTCCGCAATCGCCTCGTCGCGCCCCAACCGCCGCGAGGGAGGCAGCGCGTCGAGCGCGAAGAACGACGGATCGCGCCCGTGCTGCACCCCCTGCACGATGAGTCCCTCGTATGACGCCCGGCCGAGCATGTAGATGCCGCGCTGGTTGGGCGTATCCAGCCCGTGCGCATCGAGCAGGGCGAACAGTTCGCGGCGCGTGCGCGTTTGGCCGCCTTGCACGGCATCAGCGATCAGGCGGCTGCTGCGCGCCAGCGTTGCCTCGTCGAGCTGCAGTTCGCGGTTGCGGCGGGCGCTGCTTTTCAGTAAGCCCGGCGCGAACAGGTCGAGCATCCAGCGCACGTCTTCCACTGTGGTAAAGTGCAGCGTGCCTCGTATCAGCCAGGTACGAACGATGGCACGATTTTCGATGGAATGTTCGACGGTTTGGGCAGTTGTGCCGGGCAGGCGCAGGCCTAATGCCCACAGCGCAGCAGGGTAATCCTGCGCCTGGACGACGCCGAGCGACGACACGACTTCAGCCGGGCTGCGGAACGAGGAAGCGATAAGGCCCTGCCGGCGCAGGCGTTGATGGGCGAGGGTGGGCAACTGGCCTGCCTACAGCGTCGTGTTTTCCAGCCGGAAGCCGTGGCCGCGCACGGTGATGATGTACTGCCAGTCGGGGTCAATCTCGGAGATGCGGTCGCGCAGGCGGCGCACGAGGGCGTCAATCGCCTGTTCGCTCACGCCTTCGCTGATCGCCTCGGGCCACACCGTTTCGACGACCTGCTCGCGGGTGCAGATACGGCCCGTGTTGACGTAAAGCAGTTCGAGCAGGCGGTACTGCGGCGGGCTGAGCGGCGGGTCAACTTCAATCTCCAGCACGTAGGCGCGGCGGCCTTCGCGGTCAAGGCGCAGGCGTCCTCCGGCCAGAAGATCCGGCACAGCGAACGGCAGCGGGGCGGTTGCGCCGGAGCCGATGAACTGGACGGTGGCCACCATCGCCACTTTGATCACGTCGTTGTCGTACAGGCGCTGCGAGCCTTTGAGCGGCTCGTTATTGAGCCAGGTTCCGTTGCGGCTCTCCATATCTTCGGCGTACCACGAGTCATCCTTGCGGTAGATACGCAGATGCTGGCGCGAGATCTGGCGCTCGTTGAGCGGAAGATCGCAGTTCTCATCGCGGCCGATGATGACGTCGTCCTTCGAGATCGTCCATTGCTGGGGCGCGAGTTGGTCACCGCGAATGATCAGAATGGGACGGTCCAGATCCTGGTCGGTCATGGGACGAATGCTCCTCGAAGAAAGACGCTTTGCGCAACCGTTTCAGCCTTGATTATACACGCCTCACGAGGGCGCGCTTCCCACAGGAATTACCATGGCCGGCGAAACGACTGTGCCTACCCACAGGCCGGCGTTGGTGAAGATCGGCGTGGCGAGAGTGTTGGCGGGCGGAATGACTGGCCCCGGTGAGCTGTTGCGATAGACGGCCTGAACGGTGGTACGGCCGGGGACAATCGAGGGGTCTACCAGCACGTTACCGGCCGGGAACTGAACCATCTGCACGCAGCTTTGGCGCGGGCCGAGGATGTGGATGCCTTCGGGCGGCGCGACCACGCCGCTTGGCACGACGCTCTGCAGCGAATTGGGTGGATTGAAGGTCAGCCCCAGCCCCTGGTTCGCCCCTGCGTTGACGGTGATGCCGAGCGGATTGATGATGATCGGGATCGTTCCGGTTGAAGTATTCGTCACGGTGATTTTGACAGTGAAGAAGCCATCACCGGTGGCAGGGAGGGGCGAGGGAAGCACTTCCAGCGCAATCGGGTTGGCCGCGCCGATGCCGATCAACGACTGGTGGTTGGCCCGCCCAGTCGAAACGCGCAGGTTTTCGCATGGGGTGGCCTGATAAAACTGCGGAAACACGTTGCCGAAGAAATCGGGCAGCAGGTTGAACACAATGAACAGCACAGCGATGAAAATCAGTACCGCCACCACGCCGCCTGTGCCCTGTCCCCGGTCTGCTGCCATGCCCCGCTAATCCTTGTCCTGTTCGTTCAGCCAGGGTGTGACGGCTTCCAGCAGCTGTCCGGCGGCCTGTTCAGCGTCCAGCCAGGTCACATCACGGTCATGCCCGCGAAACCAAGTATACTGCCGCCGGATGAAATCGTGGGTGGCAAAGCGCGTCTGTTCAAGGGCAGTGTTCAGCGGCACGCCGTCGAGCAGGTGCGCGCACAGTTCGCGGTAGCCCAGCGCGCTCAGTGACGGCAGGTGGCGGTCGTAGCCCCGGCCAAGCAGCCCGCGCACTTCTTCCGCGAAGCCCGCTTCAATCATCTGCCCGATGCGCTGGTCAGCGCGCGCATAGAGCTGGTCACGTTCCAGCGTCAGCCCGAACTGGCGGATGCGCCAGGGCGGCGGGACCCGGCGGCGCTGGGCGCTGAAGGGCTGCCCGGTGACCTGGATGACTTCGAGGGCGCGGATAACGCGGCGCAGGTTACGCTCGTCCACGAAAGCAGCCGCTTCGGGGTCGGCGGCGCACAGGCGTTCGAACAGAGCAGGGCCGCCATACTGGGCAGCGAAGGCTTCCAGTTCGGCGCGCAGGGCGGGGTCAGGGGGCACTTCCGGCGTCTGCCAGCCCTCGGTCAGCGCCGTAATATACTGGCCGGTACCGCCCACCAGCAGCGGCAGGCGGCCGCGCGTGTGGATCTCGTGTATTGCCGCGTGAGCCAACCGCAGAAAATCGGCCAGCGAGAACGACTCATCCGGTTCGGCCACGTCAATCAGGTGATGTGGCGCGCGCGCCTGCTGCGCGGGCGTGGGTTTGGCCGAGCCGATATCCAGCCCGCGATAGACCTGCCGGCTGTCGGCGCCGATGATCTCGCCACCCAAGGCTTCGGCCAGTTGCAGGGCCAGTTCCGTCTTGCCGCTGGCGGTTGGGCCAAGCAGCACGGCCAGCGGCGGAGCGGTCACCATATCAGCGCGTCCTGCACATGCTCGATTTCGGGCGCGCCGCCGCCGAAGCGCACGGCGATCACGTCAATCCGCCACGGGGAATCAAGCAAATCAGCCGCCTCAAGGTACTCCTCTGCCGTCAGCGCCAAGTGCTGCTGCTTGCGCTTGTCCACCCGTGCAAAGGCCTCGTCGAGGCTAGCCCCGCGCCGCGCCTTGACTTCGACGAAGATCACCGTCTCGCCGTCCTGAGCGATCACGTCCAGTTCGCCATGTGCGCCGCGCCAATTGCGGGCCAGCACCTTCCAGCCGAGGCTGGTCACATAGGCGGCTGCGGCGTCTTCCCCTTGTTTGCCAAGCTGGAGATGTGTGGCTGGGGGCACGAGTCCTCATTTCGGTGTGCGACTTGCCGCTGAATTATAGGGAAAGGCCGCTGGAACGCCATTTCCGCGACCGCATGTGACGGCACCAGAAACACAACGAGGCGGCCTGTGCGGGCCGCCTCGTTCGCGTGTCGTATTAGTTTGGCGCTAGGCCCTCGGCAGTACCCGGCGGAACTTGTAGCCATAGAGGATGACGCCGCGTTCGCCTTCGGTGGTCAGCTTGCGTGTGACCATCTCGACGGCGTCGCCGATGGCCAGCGGTTCATCGGGCGCGAGATCAGTGATCTGGGCGGTCAGCAGCGGCCCTTCATCCAGCTTGACGAGCGCCAGCGCGTACGGGGCTTGTTCCTCGAAACCGGCCGGCGGCTCAGTGACGGTCGTGAAGCTGTAGATGACGCCCGTCCCTGAAAAGGTGTACTTCTCGCTTTGGGCAGCGGCGTCTGTCCGCAGTGGAGCGGGCATGGTGTGCTAGCGGGCGGCTGTGGCGCGGGCGCGAGGGGCAGGCGCGGCGGCCTGTTCGCGGGTGGCCGCTGCCGGGCGCGACTGCAGGCGGGTTTCGCCGTGCTGGGTGCGTACACCTTCCAGACGGTACCGCAGGGCATTCATGCGCCAGTGTCGTGAAATCTGCATGGTGACTCTCCTTCGACTTCGTGCAATCTCGCACGAACTTGTTTTCAGCCTAAACAGCCGGGCCTCTCAAAACCTCTCACAAGGGGAGTTGATAGCTATCAAAGGGCAGAAAAGAGAGTGCAAAGTACTGAGTGCTGAGTCGAAAGAAGATGCTGTGGGCGTTTGCCACTTAACAAGCTGCTTTTACTCAGCACTCAGCACTTTGCACTCAGCACTTTCCTTGCAGCACGTGGCTGAAAACGCTGCTGCCCAGGCCACCGATGCTCTGGATGAGGGCGATGCGGGCATCGGGTACTTGATTGGGCCCCGCTTCGCCGCGCAGCTGCAGCGCCGCCTCGACTGCCTGATAGACTCCGGTCGCGCCGATGGGGTTGCCGCGCGCCTTCAGCCCGCCGAACGTGCTGAGGGGCAGCGAACCCGTCAGGCCGATACCGCCGTCCTGCGCCAACACCCAGCCCCTCCCTGCTTCGGCGAAACCAGCCGCTTCGAGCGCCAGCACGGTGAGAATCGTGAAGGCGTCGTGCGCCTCGAACAGGTCAACCGCCTCGCGGGTGATACCGGCTTCGGCCAGCGCCCGGTTAGTGCTCAGGCGTACAGCGTTCAGGTCGAGCAGATTACGCCGGTCGTGAAGGGCGAGGGTATCGCTGGCCCCCGCACTGCCGGTGATGCGAACGGGGTGGGGAACCAAATCCGCAGCCTGCGCAGCCGAGGTGAGGATGACCGCTGCCGCGCCGTCGCCATCCGGTGCGCTGTCAAACAGGTTGACCGGGTCTGCCACAACCGGCGCTTTGCCGAATGCGCCCGGCTTGAGCAGGTTGCGGTACATCGCCCCCGGATTGAGCTTGCCATTGGCGTGCGCGTTGATGCTGAAAGGCTCGAAAGCGGCCAGTACGACGCGGTACTCGTGCATGTAGCGGCGCATGAGCAAAGCGGCCAGCGCGGGCAGGGTCGCGCCATGAATCGCCTCGTAGTCGGCGTCCAGGCTGACATTGCGAGCAGCGATATGTGCTGTGCCGACCGTATCGCTGGATTTCTCCACGCCGAGCACCATAACGCTTTCCACCGCGCCCGACGCGACGGCCAGATAACCGGCCCGCAGGGCGGCTCCGCCTGAGGCTTCGCCTGCTTCTACGGCGAAGGCTTCGACGCCATGCAATCCGGCGTAATCGGCGGCCAGCGCCCCGATCTGCGATTGGCTGCTGAACGCTGCTCCGTAGGTATTACCCACGTACAACGCATCCACCGTCGCCAGCCCGGCATCATCGAGGGCGGCACGCGCCGCATCGGCGGCCAGCGCGCGCAGGCTGGTATCCCAGTGTTCGCCTACGGGTGTTTGCCCGAGGCCGGTTATTGCGACTTCACGCATGGTTTTCAGTCCTTCAGCAGGCCGCGGAAGCGGGCGTAAGTGGCGTAATCAATGACGGTGCGGCGGGCGATATAGTCCGCCGTCTTCGGCGCGCGGTCGCGGGTGGCGAGAATGCGTTCGGTCACCACCAGATCGAAGGCGTCCGACCCGGCACCGCTGCCATAGCTGACCATCAGGATGCGGTCGCCGGGCTGTGCCGCGTCGAGGATAGCGGTCAGGCCGATCATGCACGAGCCGGAATAGACATTGCCGATACGGTCAGCCAGCAAACCACTGCGGATCTGCTCGTCTTTGAAGCCAAGCTGCCCGGCAGCCCGCTGCGGAAACTTGACGTTCGGCTGATGAAAGACCGCGTGCTGATAGTCGTCGGCGGTCGTCCCCATCATCTCCATCAGCTTGCTGCCCGCCGAGAGCACGTGGTTGAAGTAGGCCGGTTCGCCGGTGAAGCGCTCACCGTGGCTGGGGTAGCTCTCGTCGGCCCGCCGCCAGAAGTCCGGCGTATCGGTGACGAAGCTGTAGCTGCCCTGATAGACGGCGACCGATTCGTCGGCCGGGCCGATGATGAAGCCCGCGCCGCCGCTGGCCGCCGTGTATTCGAGCGCGTCGCCGGGCCGCGACTGGGCGGTGTCCATGCCGATGCTGAGCGTGTACTGGCCCATGCCGCTGCCGACGATGCCGATGCTGGCCTGTATCGCCTCTGTTCCCGCCTTGCAGGCAAACTCCCAGTCGGCGGCCTGGATGTTGGGTGACGCGCCGATGCTCTCCGCGACGATGGTGCTGGTCGGCTTGACGGCATACGGGTGGCTCTCGCTGCCGATCCACACGGCGCGCAGGGCCTTCGGGTCAATACCGGCGCGGGCGAGGGCGTTGCGGGCCGCCTCGATGCTCATGGTGGTCACGTCTTCATCGGGGCCGGCCACCGCTTTCTCGGTCACGGGCGCGCCGCCGAGGCCTCCCGTCCACACGCGGGCAACTTCTGTGCCGGGCAGGCGGAAACGTGGCACGTACGCGCCGTAGCCAACGATGCCGACGCGGCGATCTGGCCGCATTAGATAATTCACAGGGCTGGGGTTGACGCCGTTCATCGAAACCATGCTGGTTACCGTCCTTTGAGTCCTTCGACGATGGCCCGCGCGCGCTCCGGGCGGATTTGCTGCTCGTCAATCATCTGCTGGGCGATGGCCGCGACCTGATCGGGTGCTGCTCCGGCGGCCATGGCGATCTGGCGGGCGTGCATTCGCATGTGGCCGTGCTGAATACCTTCGACGGCAAGCGCGCGGATCGCGGCCAGGTTCTGCGCTAATCCCACCGCCGCCGCGATTTCGGCCAGTTCTCGCGCTGACGGGTTGCCGAGTATCTTCAGTGCGATTTGCGCGGTGGGATGGATGCGGGTCGCGCCGCCCACTACACCCAGCGCCAGCGGCAGCTCGATCTCGGCGCACAAATTGCCGCGCTCGTCCTGCCAGTAGCGCGTGAGTGAGGTATAGCGGCCATTACGCGCTGCATAGGCGTGCGCCCCAGCCTCGACTGCGCGCCAGTCGTTGCCGGTCGCCATCACCAGCGCGTCAATGCCGTTCATAATACCTTTGTTGTGGGTCGCCGCCCGGTAGGGGTCGGCGGCGGCGAAGGACCACGCTTCGAGGATTGATTGTACGACTTCGGGGCCGCTCCGTTCATCGGTCGCCAGTTCAGCGTGTGGTATGACGCCGCGCGCGCGCGCCTTGCGCCGGTCGGCCAGATTGCTGAGGATGCGCAGATTGACGCGGCCCCCGGTGATCGCCTCGATTTCGGGCGCGACCCGTTCGACGGCGGTGTTGACCGCGTTGGCCCCCATCGCGTCGCGGGTGTCGTACAAGAGGTGGACGATCAGCATCGGCCCGGCGGGAGTATCTGACAGCAGGCGCGCCTCGATGCCGCGCGCGCCGCCGCCCGCCCGCTGAATGCCGCCGCCGCCCTGATTGACCGCATCGAGCAGACTGGCTTCCTCGCGGCGCAGGGCAATGAGCGCGGCCTGCGGGTCGGCTACATCGAGTACCTGAATCTGGCCGATCATGACCGGCTCGTCGCTTTCAGCCGTGAAGCCACCACCAGCGCGGAACAGGCGGGCGGCGTTGCTGACCGCTGCCAGCACCGACGGTTCTTCGATGACCATTGGCACGAGTACATCGCGGCCGTTGATCGTGAAATTAGCGGCGGCGCCCATCGGCAGGGCATACAAGCCGATGGCGTTCTCGATCATCGTGTCGGCCTGCGCGGAGGTGAGGCCGCCGGTGGTAAGCGTGGCGGTTTCGTCCGCGCTGAGACTGGCCAATTCAGCCACCAGTGCGATGCGTTCCTTCAGCGTGCGCCGGAAGAAACCGGGCAAGCGGGAGCTTTTTGGCGTGTTCATAGGCCGGATTGTCGCCTGTGAGAGCTTGCAAAACCTCTCAACTGGCTTTCAGGAATGGCGGCGAGGCAGGTTCCGCGCCGGTACGCTGAGGCAAGGACACGATCCTTGTGCCTCTATGTCATTGTGATTGATTAGATGCATTTGCCCTGAGGCAATCGCTGAATTCTGCTGCGGAAATACTCCGCGCTGCGTTAGACTTGCCAGTCAGCGTGGCAGGCATTGGGAGTGGCCCGATGGATGTGGTGATTGGCCTGGATGTGGGGACGGGCGGGGCGCGCGCTGTTGCCGTGCGGCCGGATGGGTCGGTGGCCGGGCGCGCCAGTCAGCCGTTCTTAATGCCGCCCTCCGCGCCGCAGCCCGGTTGGGCAGAGCAGGATGCCCCCGACTGGTGGGAGGCATCCTGCACCTGCCTGCGTTCACTGACCAGTTTGCTCGGGGATATCCACGTGGTGACCCTCTCCATCGCTTCGACATCGGGTACGTTCGTGCCGCTTGGTGAAGACGGCCATCCGCTCTCACCGGCGCTGATGTACAACGACAACCGCGCGGCCGGGCTGGAAGGCGAGGTCAACGCGGTGGCGGGGGCTTTCACGGCGCGGATGGGCTACACATTTCCGCCCACCTTCGCGCTGGTCAAGCTGGTTTGGCTGGCGCGCAACCGGCCGGAACTGGTCGCGCAGACCGCCGTCTTCGCTCACGCGGCCGATTACCTGGCCGGCAAGCTGACCGGCGGCTTCGGCGTGACCGACACCTCGAACGCATTCAAGACCGGCGTAGACCTGATGACGGGCGAATGGCCGCCGTTTATCTCGGCGCTGGGCGTGCCACTGGATACGCTGCCTCGTGTCGTGCGGCCCGGTTCGGGGATTGGCGCGGTGACGCCGCAGGCCTCGCTCGAAACCGGCCTGCCAATGGGCGCACCCGTAATCGCCGGGGCAACCGATGGCATGGCGGCTTTCCTCGCCTCAGGGGCGTGCCAGCCCGGTGACTGGAATATCACGATTGGAACGACGATTGTGCTGCGCGGCGTAGCGACGGACCTGATCGTTGACCCGCAGGGCCGCTACTACTCGCACCGCCACCCCGACGGGGCATGGTTGCCGGGCGGGGCCAGCAAAGTCGGCGGCGAGGCGCTGCAAAAATGGTTCGGGAGCGAGATTGAGGCCCTCGATGCCGGGGCGGAAGG
>JAEURB010000014.1 GCA_016788435.1 Anaerolineae bacterium
GCGCTCGGAAGCCGCCAAACACGCCAACCTCGGCAAGGGGCTCGTCTCGTTCACGATGACGCTGCCACTGATCATCCTGTCCTTCTTCGCCATCTTCGCCGGTTTTGTCGGCGTGCACCCGGATTTCCCGATCTTCGGCCAGATCTTCTCGCCGGACGGGCATTCGCCGTTCCACGCGCTGATCGGCCCCAGCCTGTTTGAAGAGCCAGCGACGATCCCCTTCGCCGCGTTCCCGGTGCTGGTGTCGTTCCTCGTCGCGCTCGGCGGGCTGGGCATCGGCTGGTGGCTGTACTGGCGCAAGCCGCTCAAGGCCGGTGAGCCTGATCCGCTGGTGGCCATGCTCGGCCCGATGCACCCGATACTGAGGAACAAGTACTACATTGACGATGTGTACACGACGGTCTTCATCAAGCCGGTGCAGTGGATTTCAGCCAACGTCATCTACATTTTCCTCGACAAGGGCATCATTGACGGCGTCCTGCACCTGATCGCCGCCGTCTTCACCTTCATCGGCGACCTGATCAAGGTACTCAACAAGTGGCTGATTGACGGCGTCGGGGACGGCATTCCGGAAGTGATCGCCCGTTTCGGTGTGTGGTTCCGCTTCTCGCAAACTGGCCGCATTCAGCAGTACATGCTGATCGTGCTGGCTGGCGCGCTGCTGATTGCGGCGATGCTCGTGATTTCGTCCGGCGCCTTGCAGGCAGCGCCGTAAGGAGCAGACTGACGTAATGACCGGACTTGAGACTACTTTCTCCGAGAATATCCTCTCCTTCCTGGTGGCGGCGCCGCTCATCGCGGCGGTGATCGTGCTGTTGGTACCGGGAAGTAACAAGTGGATACCTCGCGTTACGGCGCTGGTGCTGTCCATCGTGATCGGGATCGCCGCTGCGGCTGTGTTCTTCCGCTACGATCAGGCCGTTGGCGGCTTTCAGTTCGTGGTCGAACAGCAGTACTTCGCCGCGATTGGGTCGAGCTGGCACCTGGGCGTGGATGGCATCAGCGCCGCAATGGTGCTGCTCACCGGCCTGCTCACACCGCTGGCGATCCTCGTCAGTTGGGAAGTACACGACCGCGTCAACGCGCACCTCGCCCTACTCCTCTTCTTCCAGGCGGGCATGATGGGCGTCTTCGTGTCGCTCGACCTGCTGGTGTTCTTCATCTTCTATGAGATCTCGCTCGTTCCGATGTACTTCCTGGTCAATCAATGGGGTGGCCCGAATCGCCGCTACGCTTCGACCAAGTTCTTCATCTACTCGATTGGCGGCACGCTGGGCATGCTGCTGGCTATCCAGTTGATTGCCGTCTCAATGGGCACGTTCGACATTCCGGCGCTGACCAACCCAACCACCGGCTGGCCCGCTTATACAGGTCAGAACGGAACGCTGCTCGGCGCGCCGGTGGAGGTGATCAAGGGGCTGGCGTTCCTCGGCTTCTTCGTCGCCTTCTGCATCAAGGTGCCGGTCTGGCCGTTTCACACCTGGCTGCCCGACGCGCACTCGGAAGCGCCGACCGCCGGTTCGATGCTGCTGGCCGGCCTCATGCTCAAGCTGGGCGCCTACGGTTTCCTGCGGCTGACGATCCCGCTGTTCCCCGATATCTGGGGCGCACAGATTGACATCTTCGGCGTCATCCAAACGAATATGGCCCAGATTTTCGCGGTACTGGCCATGCTCGGCATCATCCTCGGCGCAATGGCCGCCTACGGGCAAACCGACATCAAGCGGCTGGTCGCCTATAGCTCGGTCAATCACATGGGCTTCGTGGCGCTCGGCCTGGCGGTCACCGCTCTCGCTTACAGCCAGCAGGTGCTGCAGGGTACGGCTGAAGCGCAGCAGAGCGCCATTCTGGCCACCAACGGCGCGGTACTGCAGATGTTCAGCCACGGCCTCAGTTCAGCGGGCATGTTCCTGCTGGCCGGCGCGATTTACCACAAAACGCACACCCGCGACATGCGCCAGTACGGCGGCCTATGGGTGCGCGCGCCGATCTACGGCGGCATATTCATCTTTACGGCGATGGCCAGCCTCGGCTTGCCCGGCCTGAGCGGGTTCATCCCCGAGTTCCTGGTTGTGCGCGGCGTGTGGCCGGTCTTCAGCGCGATTACGGCGATCTCGATGCTCGGTCTGCTGCTGACTGGCAGTTATATCCTGAAGATGATCCGGGCGACGCTGCATGGCCCGTTCAATATGCACTGGCGCACGACACGCCTGGAAATTGATTGGCGGGATGGCCTGGCGATGGTGCCACTGATCATCCTGATTGTCCTGACCGGTGTGTGGCCGAACTGGATCCTTGCCACTATCAACGCGTCCGTGACCCAGATACTGGGCGGCTGACGAGGGAGCACCCCGGCCCTGCGCTGAATAGGAACCACTATGACAGAACTGTCCGTCCCGGTCTTGACCGTCATCATCTTCCTGCCGATTATCGCGGCGGTGCTCATTCTGCTGCTGCCGCGCAGTCAGAAGGATCTGGTGCGCGGTATTGCGCTTACGACGGCGCTGGCGTGCTTCTTCCTCGGCCTCGTCGTGTACACCACCTACAACGGTGAGGTGGCGAGTTTGGCGCAGGAACAAGCCCAGATATTGAGCCAGGACACCAACACCGACGCGACTCAGGCTTTCGAGGCTACGCTGGCCTTCGAAGATCAGGTCGAATGGCTGCCGCAGCTGGGAATCAGCTATCACGTGGCGGTGGATGGCCTGAACGCGCCGATGGTGCTGCTCACCGGCATGGTCTTCGTCGCCGGCGTACTGGTATCGTGGAAGGTTGAAGACCGAACGCGCGAGTTTTTCGCATTCTTCCTGCTGCTGGTGGCCGGCGTTTACGGCGTCTTCGTGGCGATGGACCTGTTCGTGCTGTTCTTCTTCTACGAACTGGCCATCTTCCCGATGTACCTGCTGATCGCCACCTATGGCTGGGTGAAACTGCGTGAATACGCGGCGATGAAGCTGACGCTGTATATCCTGATCGGCTCGGTGATCGCACTGATCGGCGCGATTGCGATGGTGCTGACGGCCTCCAACTACTTCCAGTCACCCGAAGGCGCGGTGGTCTTCCAGGAGGCCATTAGCAGCGGTTTGCTGCCCGCCAATTCGCAGCCCTTCAGCTTCAGCATCCCGCAGCTTACGCTGGCCGCTGAAAACGGGGCGTTCAACGTCATTAATTACGCCGGCATTGATGGCCTGACGTTCGCCAAGCTGTGGTTCCCGGCCATCTTCATAGGGTTCGCGGTGCTGGCCGGTTTGTTCCCGTTCCACAACTGGAGCCCGGACGGCCACGTGGCCGCCCCGACTGCCGTTTCGATGATCCACGCTGGCGTGCTGATGAAGCTCGGCGCGTACGCGGCGCTGCGCGCAGGCGTGCAACTGCTGCCGGGCGGCGCGGAAGTCCATCTGCCGTGGATCGTCATCCTGGCGACCGTCAACGTGATCTACGGCGCGTTCATCGCCTTCCGCCAGCGTGACTTCAAGTACGTCATCGGCTTCTCGTCGGTCAGCCATATGGGCCTGGTTTCGCTCGGCTGGGCGACGATGAACCTGACCGGCTTCACCGGCGCGGGCCTGCAGATGTTCAGCCACGGCGTGATGACGGCCCTCTTCTTCGGCTGCGTCGGCATGGTGTATGACCGCGCTCACACCCGCGATATTCCCAGCCTCGGCGGCTTCGTCAAGGTTATGCCGTGGGTGGCGTTCGCCTTCATCCTCGCCAGCCTCGCCAGTATGGGTATGCCGGGTTTCAGCGGCTTCATCGCTGAGTTACCGATCTTCATGGGCCTGTTCGAAGCATCACCGGTCGTCACCTTGCAGGTGGCCAATACCACGCTCTCGAACTACTACAGCATCATCGCCATCATCGCCATCCTGGGCGTGGTCATCACCGCCGCTTACGTGCTGCGCGTCACAGGCCAGGTGTTCTTTGGCGAATTCAACCGCGAGAAATATCCGGATGTCGGTGACATCACAGCCCGCGAGCGCTTCGTACTCATCTTCCTGGGCTCGCCGCTGATCATCCTGGGCGTGATGCCGGCGATCATGGCGCCCATGCTGCAAGTGGGTGTCGCGCCGGTGCTGGCCATGCTCGGTGGAGGAACTTAAACGTGCAAGAATTCGACCTGATGGCCAGCCTACCATCCATCGCGCCGATCATCGGACTCTCGATTCTGATGGTCGTGGTGCTGACGCTGGATGTTTTCCTGCCGGAGAGCCAACGCCGGTCACTTGCCTTCGTCACAGCCCTCGGCATGCTGGCGACGGCCGGGCTGTCGTTCTTCCTGTGGGCGCCCACGGCTGCCACCGAGGGCCTGTATTGGGGCGGCATGATCCGCTACGACATGCTGGCCCTGATCTTCCAGGTCATCGTGTTAATCGGCGGCGCGTTGACAGCCATGCAGGCGCTCGACGTGCCGTATCTGGCCCGCCGTGGTGAGTTCTTCGTCGTGCTGATCGTCGCCACGCTGGGCGGTGTGGTTCTCGCTGGCGCGGCCGACCTGATCATGATCTTCCTCGGCCTCGAAACGCTGACCATTCCGCTCTACATCGTCGCCACGTTCAAGCGCGACGACGCGAAGTCGGCGGAAGCCGGCATGAAGTACTTCCTGTACGGCGCGTTCGCATCGGGCATTCTGCTCTACGGATTCAGCCTGCTCTATGGCTTCACCGGCCAAACGAACATCTACCTAATCGCTGAATACCTGCAGTCACCGCAGTTCGCCGCCAACCTGATCCCGATGCTGTTCGTCATCGTGCTCATTCTGGTGGGCTTCGGCTTCAAGATCAGCGCCGCGCCGTTCCACTTCTGGACGCCTGACGTGTATGAAGGCTCGCCCACGCCGGTTACAGCCTTCCTGAGCGTAGCCAGCAAGGCGGCCAGCTTCGCGCTGCTGCTGCGCTTCGGGTTAGCCGTCTTCCCGCCCACGCTTTTCCTGGACGGGCAGCAGGTATCGGCGTACTGGACGAACATCGCGGCAGTGCTGGCCGTTGCCACCATGACGGTTGGTAACCTGCTGGCGCTGGCGCAGAAGAATATCAAGCGCCTGCTCGCCTACTCGTCCATCGCACAGGCCGGTTACGTGCTGATTGGCGTGGCGGCGCTGGCCTCGCCCGTCGCGCAGCAGGAAGCCGTGACCTCGGTCATCTTCTATCTGGCGATGTACACCTTCACCAACATGCTGGCTTTCGGCATCGTCATTCTGTTCGCCAACGCGACGGGCAGCGAGAATATCGCCGACATGGCGGGCATGAGCCGCCGCAGCCCGTGGCTGGCGCTGGGCATGACCATCGCCCTGCTCTCGCTGGCCGGCGTGCCGCCTGCCGCCGGTTTCTTCGGCAAGTTCTTCCTGTTCAATGCAGCCGTTCAGGCGGACCTAACATGGCTAGCGCTGCTTGGCGTTCTGTGGTCCATCGTGGCCCTCTACTACTACCTGGTCGTTATCAAGGTGATGTATGTGGATCATGGCCAGAATGAGGATCAGCCGATTGCCGTACAGCGGCCGACGGTGTGGGCGTTGAGTTTGACGGCGGTTGCGATCATCCTGCTCGGTACCTTCGCGGTGCAGGCGATCTACCAACTGGCCGCTCAGGGCGCGGCGTCGCTGTTTGGCGCCGGCTAAAAAAAGTGACATGTGCCGCAGTTCTGGAGAGAGGCTGGCTGTACTCCGCCTTCTCCAGAATTGCGCTATGCCGGAAAGGTTGAAACAGCCTTCCGGATTGTGATAAAATGCGCAACGCGCCGGGCGGGGGAGCCTGGCGGTTTTGCAGAGAGGTTGGCGCGGCGGAATGAAAGAGCAGCCTTCGCGAGTTAAAAATCTTGGCTACGCGACGGTTGCGGCGCAGTCTGGCTGTCTGAACATTTTCATCATCCTGGGCGCGCTCATCCTTGGGCTGGCCCTTGATGCAGCCTTCGGCCTGAAAGGGCCATTCACTGTTGCGCTTCTGTTACTTGCAGTCCCGCTTGCGCTTTTTGTCATGGTGAAACTTGCGCTGAGCGCGGTCAAGCAAATTCAGCCGCCGCCGAACAAGCCGCAGCGCCCGGAATCCAGGAAAGAGGAGGGGTGATCGTTGAAGAGATGCATATTGGGTCAACGGACAAGAGAGGTGCCGCGATGAGTCCGACGAGGCGCGGGGCGATTATCCTGGTCGTCATGATCTTCGTCCTGATCGGCTGCTTCTTCCTGTCGTTCGTGTTCATGCCGCAGGCGGGTGTCGCCGTCGGCTTGCCGGTCATTATTGTGCCGGGCGAGCCTTACGACCCGAGCCTTCCGGTTGATTCGTTCCGCTGGACGAACACACTTACGGCAACGGTGCTTTCAACGCTCGTCACGCTGCTGATTGCGGCGCTGGCTTGGTGGAAGTCCAAGGGCTGGAGGAAAGAAGTCCCCGGCCGTATCCAGCTGCTCGTGGAACTGCTTGGCGGTTTCATGTACGGCTTCAGCAAGCAGATGGCGGGCAAACGGGCGCGTCTCGTCTTCCCGCTGGTCGGCACCATTTTCCTGTTCCTGCTGATGGCGAACTGGATGAAGCTGCTGCCGGGTGTGGAAAGCGTCGGCGTGATGCACTGCGCCGAAGTTGGCCTGTCTGGCTATCCGGTCGTGTATACCGGCAGCGCGTACCAGTACTGGATTGACCAATCGCTGGACGCGGGCACGGGCGGCACGGAGGAGAACCTCCATGCCTGCGAAGAGTTCAAGTACGCTGGCGTGAAGCCCACCCAGGAGGATCTGGAAGCCGCCGCCGAACATCTGACGGCTGAAGAAACCGCCATCATGGCCGACGAGGCGCTTACGCCCGCCGAGCAGGAGCTGCGGATCGCCGAGGCACGCATTGCGGCGGTCGAGCACCTGTATCACGGCGCGACCGTTCCGCTGACGGCGAACGAGATCGAAACAGGGGTCATTCCCTACATCTTCACGGTCACGCCCTACGTGCGCGGCGCCACCACCGACCTGAACCTGACGCTGGCCCTGGCCTTCATCTCGGTCGTCGCCATCCAGGTTTTCGGTACGATAGCGCAAGGCCCGAACTACTGGCAGAAGTACGTCAACCTGAACGCGCTCGGCAACCTGAAGAAGAAGCCTCTCGGCGCGGTGGACTTCATCGTCGGCCTGTTCGAAATCATTTCCGAGCTCGGCAAGTTGATCTCACTGAGCTTCCGTCTTTTCGGCAATATGTTCGCGGGTGGCATTCTGCTCGCGGTCATGGCGTTCCTGATCGCCCTGATTCTGCCGACCATTTTCCTCGGGCTGGAAGTGATCGTGACTTCCATCCAGGCGCTCGTGTTCGCCATCCTCACCCTCGTCTTCTCGGCGCAGGCAATGGAAGGACATCACAACGACGAGGAACACCATGATGACCATGAGGCGCATGGTGACAGCGAGCATCACGAAGCAAGCGAACAGACTAACGCTCAGAGTGCATAACGCACCGACACGAACAGAAGGGATAACTAGACGATGGATGCTGGATTGGAAATCGGTCTCAAGGCAGTAGGCGCGGGCCT
>JAEURB010000418.1 GCA_016788435.1 Anaerolineae bacterium
ATCGCCGATCTGAGCGTTCAAGCCAGCATTCGCACACTAGCGAACCAGTTCCGGGCCAGCTTTCCACGTCTCGACCTGCTCATCAATAACGCGGCACTTCATGCGGCCCGGCGAACGGTGACGCCTGATGGATTGGAGACCATGTTCGCCACCAATCATCTTGGCTACTTTCTGCTGACCAACCTGCTGATCGAGTCGCTGCGGGCGGCCCCGGCGGCGCGTGTCCTCAATATCAGCGCGCCGTCTACGGTCAAGCTGGATTTCGACGATCTGCAGAGCGAACGGCGGTTCCGTTCCTTGCAGGCGTTCGGCGCGACCAAGACGGCCAATCTGCTGTTCACCTTTAAGCTGGCCCGGCAACTTGAAGGCACGCCCATCAGCGCCAATGCCGTACACCCGGGCATCGTGCGATCCGGCCTCATGCGCGAGTCCAACGTGTTTCTGCGTACCCTAACCCGTGTGATGGGCAAGCCGGCCGAAATGGCCGGCCGTGAAATCGCTGATCTCGGCCTTGCCCCAGAATTTGCCGGGCGAACCGGGCGCTTCTACCACCACGGGCGCGAGATCGAGCCGCCCGCCTACACGCTTGATACCGCCATTCAGGATCGCCTGTGGACAGCCAGTGAACAACTGACGCACATCACACCCTGATTCGTTTCACTTTTTCGCGTTTCGCTTGCAGCACAAGGAGAGTCGCAATGAACATTGGTGTTCTGGGTACGGGTATCGTTGGGCGAACCATCAGCGCGCACCTGGCAGGAGGCGGTCACTCAGTCGTCATCGGCACGCGTGACGTAGCGCATACGCTGGCCCAAAGCGCGCCGGATGCGATGGGCACGCCCCCGTTCAGCGCTTGGCACGGCAGCCACGCGCAAGTTCGGTTGGGAACGTTTGCCGAGGCTGCGGCGCACGGTGACGTACTGATCAATGCCACAGTCGGGCACGCGAGCCTGAACGCGCTGGCGGCAGCGGGTGGGGACGCGCTGGCGGGCAAAGTGCTGCTCGATATTGCCAACCCGCTTGATTTCTCGCACGGCATGCCACCCAGCCTGTTTGTTTGCAATACGGACTCGCTCGCAGAACAGATTCAGCGCGCGTTTCCGGCGTTGAAGGTCGTCAAGACGCTCAACATCGTCACGGCCTCGGTGATGGTGAACCCGTCGCTGGTGGCGGGCGGTGACCACCACATGCTGCTTTGCGGCAACGACGCCGGGGCGCGCGAGGCAGTGGCGGGGTATCTGCGCGACTGGTTCGGCTGGCAGCACGTCCTTGATTTGGGCGACCTGAGCGCGGCGCGCGGGATGGAGATGATGCTGCCGGTGTGGCTGCGGCTGTGGGGTGCTCTGCAAACGCCGATGTTCGGCTATAAGATCGCGCGCTGAACCGGGCGCATCTGAGAATCAATCCGGCGGCCCTGTGGCCGCCGGATGCTTTGCCTGATTTCTGCTGGCACGGAGTGGGTCTGCAAGGATTCGAACCTTGAACCCTTCGGTTATGAGCCGAGTGCTCTGCCGTTGAGCTACAGACCCGAAAAACAAGTGAAGAGTCGAAAATGCTGAGTACTGAAGCCCAATCAGCGAATCTTTAACTCAGCACTCAGCACTTTCGACTCGGCACTGCTCTTGAGCGGGTGAGCAGATTCGAACTGCCTCTAAGACCTTGGAAGGGTCGTGTGCTGCCGTTACACTACACCCGCCTGTCGGGGCGCCGGAACTCGAATCCGGAACCTCCGCGACCCAAACGCGGCACGCTACCAATTGCGCTACGCCCCGATAAGCGGATTCAGTATAGCACAGCTCGTATTGCCCCGTAAACGCTCACCGTTCATCATCATCCTGCCCGAACAGACGCATCCATTCGTTCACCTCGGCGTCGCTCAGGCGCGGCTCGTTGGCTGGCGGGGCATTGCGCCGCGCGGGGCGTGGCGCGGCCATCTTCAACTGAACGGCGAAATCGCTGCTGCGCGTGACCGCAATTTTGCGGGTACGGGCGAACGCGATCACCTCGTGGTCATTCGAGACCACGATCACCTGGCCGGGCTGCTTCTCGCTGCCGATGCGTTCGCGCAGGATGCGGTCGGCGTTGGTGTGCGAGCCAGCGAACACGGCCTCGACCGTTCCGCCCGACAGGCCGTTCGAACGGCCACCCGGTAGACCGTGGTCGAAGACAACCGTAATGCGCGCCTTGCGCCCGGCCGCGAACTGCCTGAGCAGCAGCACGAGCTGAGCTTCGTCGTGCTCGTCCGCCAGCGATAGTTCCGGCAGTTGGCCGATCAGGTTGTGGCCGTCAATCAGGTAACGCATGGGCGCGCGCCGTTGGTCTCCTGTTCAGGCGAGAGTGTAACGGGCCGGGCTGGATATGCGCCATGCGGAAGTTCCACTGTGGCCGGCCGCAAACGAAGAGCAGGCAAGCGCACGGCCCGTTCGCAAGAATTGACGTTCTTCACAACTTCAATGTGCACCTAGTGCGTCAAATTGTGTTACCATGTGGAAAACGTATGAATTCGGTTTCTTTGTCGTTTGCCCCGCTATGGGGCGAAATGTTCTCGGGGGAGAGCGAAGATGAGCGCAACAGCCAGCGTGCCCAAATTATCGGCGAACGCCGAAACCGTTATTCAGCGCCTGTATAAAGCGGGGGCGGCCCGCGACCGTACCAAGGCGGCGATTCGGGACGCCTGCGGGCTGAACGGCCTCAAGGCTGATGCGGCGCTCACCGAGCTGCTTTCCCACGATCTGATCGAGGAGGCTGACAGCGCCTACTGCCTCAGCGACCACGGGCGTTCCTATGTGCAGGGCAAGCGCGAGAAGAAGACCGGCCCAACCTATATCAACCAGCAGACCAACGTCCATCAATCGGTGGGCAAGGTCGAGAACAGCAGCGTGAGCCTGGGCACGGTGCGGAATGCCAGTGCCAAAACGGCTGGCGCGAAGAATGACTTCTCGGCGACGCCGATCAACTTCAACTCACTCTACAGCGTGGCGGCCAATGGCGACGTCGGCATCGAAAAGACAATGCCGACTGGCACACTGCCCTATCTGTCGGCGCAGGCACACCCGGCCCGCGCTGGCGCACTCGCGCCCAAGCGGCCCGACAATGCGCGTTCTGGCCCGATCCCGGGCGTCCGCTTTTTGCTGGCGTTCAGCAGCCTGCGCGATTCGCTGCCGATCCCGGTCTTCGACCAGGACAAGCTGGGCCGCGCCCGCGAAAACCAGATCAGCCTGCCGCACGACGTGTATCTGAGCCAAAGCCACTGCCGCTTTCACATCAAGCGCAGTAAAACGAGCAACGCCGAGGAGCTGTACATCGAAGACCTGGCCAGCCGGAACGGTACGCTCGTCAACGATGCCCAGATTGAGTCGGGCAAGCCGGTACTGCTCAAGCACGGCTCACGGCTGGAGATCGGCGGCCTGTCGTTCGTAATCGTGGAAGTGCCGTATTAGATAAGTGTCCGCATGACCAAACGCGATGCGCGCTTCGAGGTCGTCATCGAAACGATGGCGCACGGCGGCAGCGGCCTCGGCCACTGGCGCGGAAAAACCGTGTTCGTGCCGTTCACTATCCCCGGTGAGCGGGTGCTGGTTGAGCCGGTACGCGAACACGACTCCTACATCATCGCGCGCGGCGTGCAGCTTCTTGACGCCTCGGCCGACCGCGCCTATCCCGCCTGCCCCGGCTACTTCAGCGAGTCGTGCGTTCGCTGTGGCTGGCAGCATATCGAATACGCGGCGCAGCTCCTGCTCAAGCAGGACGTGCTGGCCGATCAACTGGAGCGCATCGGTAAACTGCGCCCGGCCAGCTTGCGCGGCGCGCTGGAATCCACTGTTCCGTCGCCCGCGCAATGGGGCTACCTGCATCATGTTACCTGGCTGCCGGGCGAACGTGATGGACAGCGCACGCTCGGCCTGCCCGCGCGCGAAGGCCGCTGGCCGGTCGCCGACCGCGACTGCGCGCTGATTCACCCCGATCTGCTGGCCCTGCGCGCCGCGCTCGACCTCGACCTGGAGAACATCTGGCGCGTGCGGCTGATGCGCGGCAGCGATGGCGGCCTGATGATCATCCTCTCGATCACGCAGGAAGAAGCGCCGGAACTGGCGCTCGATATGGCGGCCAGCGTCAACCTGCTGCTGCCCGATAACGAGCCGATGAACCTGATCGGTGATACAGCCGCCCACTATCGCATTGGCGAACGCACCCTGCGCGTGACGGCGGGCGGTTACGTTCACCCGAATGCCGCCATGCTGACGACGCTGGCGGAAACTGTGCGCGATTTCTTGCAGCCCCGGCCCGCCGACCGCGTGCTGGATCTTTACGCGGCGGGCGGTATTTACAGCAGCGCCATTGCCCCGCACGTTGCGGCTGTTACCCTCGTCGAAAGCTATCCGCCTTCCGCCAGCGACGCCGTCGTCAATCTGACCGATTTCCCGCACGTCGAGATCATCGAAGGGGCGGTCGAAAGCGTGCTGCCCCATCTGGAAGGCACGTTCGATGCCACCGTCGTCGAGCCGCCGAGCGCCGGGTTGAGCAGCGAGGCCATCGCCTGCATCGCCGCATCCGGGGTGCGCCGCCTCGCTTATGTGAGCGACGACCCCGCCACGCTGGCCCGCGATGCGCGTGCGCTGACCCGCTACGGATTCGCGCTGCGGCGGGTGCGCGCGATTGACCTCATGCCCCAAACCAGTTTCGTGGACAGTGTTGCCCTGTTCGAGCAGATTTAAGCGTTTT
>JAEURB010000480.1 GCA_016788435.1 Anaerolineae bacterium
ATGACGGTCGTCACGGCCAGAATGGCGAAAACAGAGGCCAGCATCCGCTTGCGATCACCGTTATCCAATGAGCCGCGCAGCATAAAATAGGCGGCGTAGGTGAGCGTCATGATCGCGGTCGAGGTCAGACGCGGGTCCCACGTCCACCAGGTATTCCAGGTCGGGCGCGCCCACACCATGCCCGTAAAGAGCGTGATCAGCGAGAGCATGAAGCCGACTTCGATGGCCGCCAGCGAGAGCGTGTCCCACTTGGGGTTGCGCGTGCGCAGGTAAGCGACGCCGCCCACCGAGCCGGTGATGAAGGCCACCGTCGCGCCCATGAAGGCCGGCAGGTGGAGATAGAAGATGCGCTGAACGACACCCTGCGTCGCATCGGTTCCAGCGAAGAACATCGCCATGAAGAAGGCAACGAGGAAGCCAATAATGGCGGCCACCGTCAGCCCCTTGAGCAGCGGAAGGTGGTCCTTCCGGCCCTGTGTTTCGGCCGCCGCACCCGGCGGTATTGCTTTTACTGCAGTCATGATTCCCCTCACTCCTTCGACCCGTCACGGGCCACCGACATCAGTTGTGCTTTCAGCGCCGCGCGCTGTGTTTCGTAGTCTTCCTTGCTCAGTTGGCCCGCCTGGAATGCCACATCCAGCTCGGCGATTTGCTGCACCAGCGCGTTGACGCGCGGATCGGGGGCACTCGCCGGCGGCGCGGCGGCCGCGCGGCGGCGATCACGGATGAAGAGGACGAGCGCCACGCCGACGCACGCCCCACCCAGTACCATCAGCAGCACCGACAACGGCGGAATGTTGATGCCGCCTGGCGCAGAAGTGGAGGGGGCCGCCGTTCCCGTTGTGGGTTCGGCGGGGGCGGGAGCGGGAATGCCCGACAGGTTGAACGCTACGGTGCCGCCCGCCGGAACTGAGGCGGGCACGCCGAAGGCCATGCCACCTTCGCGGCCGCCGAGCGCCTCGATGCCTTCGCCGGAAACCGTCAGCCCGGCGTCCGAAATCACGACTTCGAAGCCATTGGTCAGCGGATAGTTGACCGTGTGGCTGATAGCCGCTTCGCCGCCGTAGGGCAGCGTGAACAGCACGTGCATCTTGTGTTCGGTGCCAGGCAGCACCAGCGCCCGGTCAATCATCTGGCTGCCGTCTTCGCTGATCAGGAAACGCGCGCTGCCCATGTCGTAAATCTGCGCGCCGGGCGGCACGTTGACGCGCACCGACGCGCCATCGGGGGCGCGGTAGGCGAGGTCACTATTGTTGGTGAAGGTGTACAGTTGCAGCATCTGCAGCTCGTTAAGCGACACGGCGGCCTGTGACTGCAACTGCGAGATCGAGATGACCGACGGGTCTTCAGTCACGTCGTAGATGGTGACGGCCAGCGCGGGAGAGATGATCAGGTCACTGCCGCTCTTCACATCGCCCGAGAATGACGTGTCCTGGTGGGCGGCTGTCATCATATAGACATGATCGGGATAGACCGGCACATCAGCAGCGGTGAACGTTCCATCCGGCGACTGCGCGGCCGGGTAAGTCGTCTCGACCATGCCGGCGTTGAAGGCGTGCAGGGTGACGACCAGATCGGCCGGAACTGCTGCGCCGGGCGTGCCTTGTGATACCGTGCCGGTGACGGTGACGACCGCAGCCGGTTCTTCGGTCGCGGCGGGCGCGGCCGGAGTTTCCGCCTGTGCGAAGACGGCAAATGGCAGCGCCGCGCACAGCAGGATGATGAAGGCGATGGTGGTAAAGCTGAAACTTCTCCTCCCGGTCGTCATTTCAGCTTACCCTTTCGCCTTTACGCTGGCGTAGCGTGCGATGGCCGCCTCAAGGGCTTCGTCAAGCGCCCGTTCGGCGGCAGAACCTGTGCCGTTAGCTGCCCCGGGCCGGGCTTGCCCCTGCGCTTGCTGCTGGGCGACTGGCAGCCAGCCCTGCTTATCGAGCGCTTCGAGCAGAGAAACGCCCTGCGCACTCAGGCGCGCTTTTTCGGCCTCGTACGCTTCGTCGCCAACTTTTCCGGTCGTGTGATCCTCTTCGAGGTCGCGCAATGCAGCGACGACGCGGGCATAGCGGTTGACCAACTCCTGATGGCGGTCGGCCTCGCGGCTGACCGAAACATCGCGCCCGCGCAGGAACGGGAGCGCCAGCCAGGCGGCGCCGAGCGCGAAGACGATGAGCAGAATAACCAGACTTGCGGTTTCCATGATCGGGCTTACCCCTCCTGAAGCAACGGGTCAATGATGCGGCGCAGCCCCTCGCTGGTGATCCCTGCGAAGATGAACTGCTCGATTTCCCCGTCCTGATTGATGATGAACGTTTCGGGAACTCCCTGAATGTGATAGAGCTCGGAGACACGCGTACCGAGGTCGGGCGCGTTCAGGTAGGTCACGCCAAACTCGTCGAGGTAGGCCACCGAGCGCGGGCCGTTGTCGGCGTAAGCGACACCGAGAAAGGCCACATCGCCGCTGACCTGATAGTGTTCCCAGGCGGCTTGCAGCTCCGGGGCCTCGTCACGGCACGGGCCGCACCAGCTCGCCCAGAAATTCATGACGACGACCTTGCCGCGCAAGTCTGACAGGCGCATAGTTTCGCCGTCGAATGTTGTGAACTCGAAATCGGCCGCCGCGCCGCCGGTCGGCTGGGTTTGCCCCTGCCGCGCCAGCGCCAGCGCGATGATGGCTCCGGCGACCACGATGGCGGCAATCAGCGCAATCGTGCCCGGGCCCAGCCTGCGGCGTGACGGTTCAGCGGCGGCAGTTTCGGCTGGCTCTGGCGCAGTGGGCGCGTGGTTTGTCAACGTATCGGCCATACGGATCAGCCTTCCACATCTTGTCGCAGCAGGTCGTAATAGGCATTGCTGGCCGGTGCGGCCCCCTCTGCCGGGGCGGGTATGGCCGGCTCGGGCTGGCGCGGGCGGCGATTGCGCAGCAGGAAATACACCCCGCCCAGCAGCGCCGCGCCGATGACGGCCACCACCGTGACCATCGTCAGAGCGTTGAGCGCCGGGTCTTGCGGAATGCCCACCACGCGGTCGCCGAAGCGGCGCACGAAATCGGTAATGACCTCGTCGGGCGTCATGCCCGCTTCCAGTTGCAGCTTTATTTCGTTACGCCAGTCGGCGCAGGCGGCTGTGCCGCAGGTATCGAGCGGGATGTTCTCGCACACGGGGCAGTAGAGCTTTTCAGCGACGGCATTGACCTGATCGGCGGTCACTTCGGCCGGGGTGTCCTGGGCAAGCGCCAGGGTGGCCGTCAGACACAGCGCCGCGATCAGCACCAGTTTGAGCAGGCGGGCCATATCACGCCCCCTTCCGGGCGAGTTGGCCCGGTTTGGCCAGCGCCACCGACTGGCGCGCGCGTTCAGACACGACGTCCTTCGGGTAGGCGGCCAGGAACGTGCCGGCGATCAAGATCAGGCCACCCGTCCAAATCCAGTTGATCAGCGGATTGATGTAGACCTTGAAGGTGGCCTGGTTGGCGTTGATCGGCTCCCAGTTGACGAGCAGCACGTAGAAGTCGTTCTCAAGCGTACTGTGCGAACCGGCAATCGTCATCGAGTTGGTACCTTCCGACTGCGGGTAGAAGTCACGGCGCGGGCGCAGGTTCGCCAGTTCGCGGCCGTCGCGCAGCACCGCCACCTGGGCGATGTCCATCAGGCGGCCATCTTCAGCGACCTGATTGGCCAGCAGTCCGTCGTAGCGCATGGTGTAGCCGCCCAGTTCAAGCGTTTGGCCCGGCTGCAGCGTGCGCTGTGTTTCGACCTGGAAGAGCGTGCTGCCGATGACACCGATACCGATGACGGTCATGCCGAGGTGGATCATGTAGCCGCCGTAGCGGCGCGGGTTGCGGCCGAACAACTGCCAGGCGGAAGTGACGACGTTTTCCTTATGCGCTCGGCGGCGGGCCGCAATGCCGCGCGCCGTTTCGACGATGGCCACCCAGCCGGCCAGCAGTACCACGAAATAGGCCACATACGACAGCGCGGTTGACATGCCGGCCAGCGCGAAGAGGCCGAGGCTGGCCAGTGTGAGCACGAGCGGGATGAGCGCGGCGCGGCCGAGGCGGCGCAGCGAGGTGACACCCCAGCCCGACAAGGGCGCGACGCCCATCAGAATGTACAAGGCGGCGAAGAGCGGCGGCGTGACCCGCATGAAGTAATCTGCGCCAAGCGTGATATTGGTGTTCATCACCAGTTCGGACAGAATCGGCGCGCCGAAGCTGCCCCAGAAGACGGCGATGAAGAGCGCCACAAAGACGACGTTGTTGAGCACGAAGAGCGACTCGCGGCTGAGGAGGCCCTGAAACTCATGCTCGGCGCGCAGCTCGCCCCGGCCGCGCCGCCAGATGATGAGGAGGACGGCTACCAGCGTCAGGCCGAACCAGAAGACGAACATCGGGAAGCCAATTTCGCTGCGAGCGAAGCTGTGGACGCTTTCGACGAGGCCGCTGCGTGTGGCGAAGGTGCCGAAGATGACGGCGCTGAACGTCAACACGACCAGCGACAGGTTCCACGTTTTCAGCATCCCGCGCTTTTCCTGAATAGTGGTGCTGTGCAGCAGGGCGGTTCCGGCCAGCCAGGGCAGGAAGGCCGCGTTTTCGACCGGGTCCCAGCCCCAGTAGCCGCCCCAGCCCAGCACGTCATAAGCCCAGCGCCCGCCGAGCAGCAGGCCGAGGCTGAGGAACATCCAGGCGACCAGCGTGAAGCGGCGGGTGGCCTTGATCCAGTCGGTGCTCAGGTTGCCGCTGGCCAGCGCACCAACTGCGTAGGCGAACGGGATGATGAAGCCGACGAAGCCGAGATAGAGCAGCGGCGGGTGAATGGCCATCGCCCAGTGGCGCAGCATCGGGTTGAGGCCTTGCGCTGACCCCTGCAAGTTGAGCGAGTCGGGCGCGAACGCACCCGCCGGCATCAACACGCTGCGCATCACGTCACCCGTGCCGCCCGCCAGCCACCAGCGCTCGAACGGGTTCTCGAGAAAGACGGACAGGCCGACGAAGAAGGCGACGGTGACCATCATCACGGTAATCGCGTAGGGAACCAGCGCGTGGAAGCGCCGCCAGGCGAAGGCGATGCTGATGGCCGCGAACAGGCTCATCAGGAATGACCAGAACAGCAGCGAGCCCGCCTGCGAGCCCCAGAGGGCCGTGAGGCGGTAGAACGCGTTCATATCGGGGTTGGTGACCGACCAGACGTAGGCGATCTGGTAGTCCTGGCGCAACAGGCCGGCGAGCAGCATCCCCAGCGAGGCGGTGACGAGAGCCGTCGTCAGGTAGGCTGCGTTGCGCCCGCTGACGATCAGCTTTTCGCCATGCGCGCGGCGCGCGCCCACCAGCGAAGCCAGCGCCGAATAGACGGCGGCGGCGAACGAGAAAAGGAGCAGGAAGAATCCGGTTTCAGCGATCATTTGGGCATCCGATCCAGGGCCGCGCCTAAGCGCCAGCCTGCTCCGGTACCGCTTCGCCGTAGCGGCTTGGGCACTTGAGCAGCACTTCGGTCGCCGTGAAAACGCCGTCCGGCCCGAGCGTGCCGGTGAGGATGGCCTGCGCTTCGTGCTGAAGCAGGTCTGGCTTGACCTCGTTTTCGACGTGTACGCGCAGGCGGCTGGCTGTTGGGTCGTTGACGGCCTGATGCAGCGTGAGTGCGAGGTCGGTCGTTTCGGTCGGGATGTTGGCGATTTCGAAGTCTATGATGAGGTTGGCCCCGTCGTAGACGATGGTCTCTCCATCCACCGCGCCAGAAATGCGGATCGGCTTGCCGGCGTAGGACGGATCGCTGAGCAGCTCATCCACGGTGAGGAAATACTGCGCGCCGCTGGCCGTGCCGCTGATGATCAGGAAGACCACCGCCGTCAGGATGACGAGGCCAGCGACTATGAACTTGATTTGTTCGGGCTTGATCGATTTCCGGGTTTGAGGGACGGGGTCAGAACCCTTGGTCCATGCAGCCTGCGACATATCTCCTCCCTGAGATGCAGTCTGTGGAAAGGTGAATCGAAATAATGATAGCAGGCATTGCCAGAAAAAGAAATTAAGTTCGTCATGTTTTGGGCGAAATGTCTGAAAAGCGCGCCTGCCACGCGAAGAATCTGGTGGGAGTTGCGTTCAATCAGATGGGTGAGGAATGGGTGACTGCTGGATATTCAGGCGCGAAGCGAAAACCGGCCGCGCGGGGTGCGCGACCGGCGGGGGGAAGATCGCGAATGATGCTTACCGGGCGTTCTTGCCGAACTGGCCGTGATACGTGGTGCGGTCCTGCTTGATGCCCGGCTCGATGTCGTTGATTTGGCCGGCCGAAGTCATCTGATCCCACTGGGTGGGTGTCAGCAATTTGCCTTCGCTCTGCATTTTCGCCAGGGCCAGCTTCAGCTTGAGCAACCGGTCGTTGAGGGCCGCCAGTTCATCGCCGTTCAGCACGTCGGACAGGATGAGCATGACCAGGCGCGGCTCGATATTGATCAGCTTCTCGGCCATCTCCTTGTCCACGAATTTGGCCAGCCCCGGCAATTCCTGAGCGCGCTCGTTGATACCGGTTTTGGTGCCGAAGCTCATGTCGTTGTCAATGCCGGTGACGCCCGTCACGCGGCCACTCTGGTCGAACTGTACGTAGAAGTTGCCGAGGTTGCGGTCCACCTGGAAGGCCAGGGTATCAAGCAGTTGCAGGCGCGAAAGCAGCCGCTGCAGGTTCGGGTCTTCGACATTGACGCTGCCGGGGTTCTGCCGCTGGCTGGTGGAATCCTTGGCGACCTTGCCCTGCTCCACCAGATCACCGGCCTTCGTGCCCTGCGCCTTGACCATCAGGCTGCCCATCTCGGGGCCGTTACCTGTGTTGCGCAGCGCGAACTGTGTGCGGGCGATCAGGTTCGCGCCGAGCAGTTGGTCGAGCCGGTAGAGCGCCACATCGCGGTTGGCGAGCCGGGAGTCGGTTTCGGAGATACCGGCGGTGGTCGCCACATCATTAAGCGTGACCAGTGACATCTGTTCCTTGAACAGGCGCTGCTGCTCGTCCACGTTCCCTGACTCGGCCGCGGCAATGAGCTGCTGTTCCAGCTCCCGGCCAGGCCCGCTGGTGCTGTCGCGGTTGGTTTTGAAGTACTGCTCCTGGCCGCCGTGGTTATAGATGCCTAACTGGTTGATGCCGCCGCCCACATTCTTGATGAAGCTGCCCTGATCCATGTCGAGACTGTCTGGCCCGCTGGTCGTGAGGATACTCGACAGCATATTGCGGCCACGCACCAGCGTGCTCATGCTGTTGACGCGCCCGGCGTAGGTGGCCAGCGCCCCAATCGCGCTGGTCTTCTCGTTCTGGACTTGCAGCTTCAGACGCAGAAAATACTCGGCCTTGTCGCCCGTTTCGCCCTGATAGGCATCGCAGGCGTCAATGACAGCGTTGTACAACTCCATCACGCGAGCCATACGGGTCATCACGTCGCCAGCGTGGTTGCCAGCCGGCGTGTTCTGGGTGTAGGTGTGAAAGGCATCGAGCTGGTCGAGGGCGTGCTTGTACTTGGTAGACTGCCTGACCCACAGGATGTTGCCGTGCGGCTTGCCGAGGACGCCGACGACCCTCTGGCGGGTGGGCATACGCTGCAGGCGTGGCCGCGTGGTCAGGGCGACGGCCGCATGGTTGCCAATCGTGCGCTGCAGGTGAAGCAACGGATGTTCGGGAGGATGCGCCGTCGTTTCCGGCGTGCGCGCCACGCTTGACTCATGTTCGGACTCGGCCTTCAACAGGCGCGTGCGTTGTCGTCCCATCTCCTAATCCCCGGATAACATTGCATTCTGACATTCTAGCGTAATGAATTGGTCGTCGCAGCATGAGGATTAGCGCCGCTGAGATCATTGTGTGGAACCTCACCCCCAACCCCTCTCCGCACGCGGAGAGGGGAGAAATGCGTCTGACAGTTAGTGTACCTGTTACAATCCGGACAACCGGACAGAATCTAAACATCGGGACAGACACTTGAGGGAAAAATGGACCGGACATCGGGACAGAATTGCGGACAACGTATGCGCTGTGAGGCAAGCGCACAGTCAGGAGCATAGGACCGATTAGGGTGTTTGGGGCGAAAGTATGGAGGACTGGATGGACGCAAGTTTGTTAGTCACCATAAGCACGTTGCCTCCTCACGC
This sequence comes from Anaerolineae bacterium, assembly GCA_016788435.1. Classification (GTDB taxonomy): domain Bacteria; phylum Chloroflexota; class Anaerolineae; order Aggregatilineales; family Phototrophicaceae; genus Flexifilum. The sequence continues at coordinate 8,120 of JAEURB010000480.1, forward strand.
AAGGGGCTAAAGCCACCTTGTTGGGGCTACTTGCCTGACTTTGCAACAACCCTGGGATGCATCAGCGGCAGCATTGCCAGCCCGGCGTGGCCCGCGTTATACTCCCGGCTCGTTTCGCTCATCTCACATCGTATAATCTGGAGAGTTCGCCATGCGCGGATCATCATCCCGCTGGGTCATGTTGGGGGTCGCGCTGCTCGTCGCGGTCGCGGCATCCGCCTGCGGCACCTATGCCACACCCGTCGTATCGGCCGAAGTGCAGGCCACCCAGGCGGCGCTGGCCGCTACCAATACGCACCTGACGGCGATTGCGCCAACGGCGACGCCGACAACCGTACCCTCCACCGAAACAACCGTACCGCCCACTGCGACGCTCGTTCCGGCCACCGCCACGCCGGTTCCGGCCACCGCGACCACCGCGCCCCCTACCGCCACGCCATTGCCTCCAACTGAACCGCCGGCCGGAGGCGCAGCCCCGGCTGGCGATGCGGCTGCCGGACAAGTCGTGTTTCAAACGGCCTTCTCGCTGCCCGACGGCAGTTCATGGGCTTGCATGTCCTGCCATTCAGTCACGCCGGATGAGGCGCGTCTGATCGGCCCCGGCCTGTTCAACGTGTCAGTGCGCGCGGCCACCCGGCCTGACGACGCGATCCTGGACTCGGCCACCGGCGACCATGTGTATGACTACATCCATACGTCCGTCGTCCACCCGGACCATTACATCGCGCCGGTCAAGGAAGGCGACGCGCCGTGGGCGCTGGCGATGCCCATCGGCTTCGGCGATGTCCTCACCGAGCAGCAGTTGAACGACGTGATCGCCTATCTGATGTCGCTGAAATAGCCGCGAAGCACACGCCAGTCACGCAAGAACGCCGGGGCGAATACCCCGGCGTTCTTCGATTCACGGTGTTCAATGGTTCAGCGGATTTACCCCTGCGCGCTGGTGTTATCCGGCGTCTCTCGCGGCTCGTCCTGCTCGTGGGTGACAGCCGGCGTACCTGGGGCTTCGCTGCGGGTGAGCGACAAGCCCTCGGAGGCCGTCACTGGCAGCGCGAAGTAGACGGCCGTGCCAACGCCTGGTTTGCTCTTGAGCCGGATTTCACCGCCGTGGGCCTGGATGATCTGGCGGGCGACGGTGAGGCCCTGCCCGGTGCCCGGCACGCGCAGCGGTACCCCGTCGGCAGAAACCGGGCTACCCCGGAAGAAGCGCGTGAAGACGTAGGGCTGATCCTGCCGGCTGATGCCCGCGCCGCTATCGCGCACACGCATCCGCGCCATGCCCGCATCTTCGCCGCGAATCTCCATCGTTACTTTGCCGCCGGAGGGCGTGTACTGAATGGCGTTGACGACCAGATTGCCGATGGCCCAGCGCAGGCGGCGCTCATCGCCCAGCACATGCAGCCCGCGCCGGTCAACCAGCACATCGAGCGCAACGCCAGCCTCGACCGCCTTCTGCCGCCATTCATTGGCCACCGCCCAGAACAGCGTTTCGAGGGCCACTGGCCGTTGATCCTGGGCAGGCGGCTCGGGGCCATATGCCGTCACGTCGCGCATCTCGACGATCAGGTTGTGCAGGGAAACCGCGTGGCGGGACATTTCGCGGGCGTACGAATCCATCGCCTTGGCGCTCTGCGGGCTGGCGGAGGCGCGCAGGGCGCTGGAAGCTGCCGCCCGCGCCTTCTCGGCCAGCGGCAGCTCGACCTCGATGGCGACCCGGTTGAGCAGCGCGTCGCGCTCGCGTTCACGCTTCACATCGTTGGTGATATCGCGCAGCATGATGGCCGTGCCCACCCGCTCGCCCGCCACGGATGCCAGCGGGACGGCCTGGGCGCTCACCATCTTGCCGCCCACCTCCACCTGCCGGGGGTCGCCCAGCGCATACATGCCGGGGGCCAGCGCCACGCCCAGCGCATCGGTGACGGCGGCGGTCATGCTACGCAGGTCTTCATGCACGCGGCTGTCCACCGCGCTGAGCAGCGCCTTGGCCTGCTCGTTCATCAGGATGACCATGCCGTCGGCGTCCTGCACCACCACGCCTTCGGGCAGAACGTTGAGCACGGCGCTCAGGTGGGCAAGCTCGCGGCGCTGCTTACGCTGCATGGCCCGGAGGCTTTCCTGCCGTTCGTAAACGCGCTCGGCGTAGCGATCCAGCGCCGCGCCGGCCGCCGTGATCTCGTCGGAGGCGCTCATGCCGGTGCGGATGTTCATCTCACCTGCCGCCAGCGCCGACGCCGCCCGCTGCACCCGGTTCGCCCGGCCGCCCATACGCGCCGCAATGACGAAGGTGACGATCAGGAAGAAGGTCGAAGTGCCTGCCACCGCCAACGCGACCGCCTGGCGCGCGGCCGGGCTGAGCGTATCACCTGCGCCTGCCAGGGCAAGGCCCGTGACAGTCGCCACCAGCAGGCCAGCGATGGCCAGCGTTGCCAGCGCGCGCCAGTGCAACGAGACATAGCGGGGGGTGCTGGATTTGGCCATCGGGGCACGCTGCCTTCGCCTTCCGGGGCGCATCGGGGTGAGCAAAAATTGCTCAAACGTTTGATATCCCAAACTATATCACAAGTATCCAACATGTGGCGCAGGCAGTTATGGCGCGCAGGAGCCGCTGCACGCTGGCAAAAAATGCATTGGGTTAGTTGGCGAATTCAGACGAGATACTTACCCGGCTGCAACCTGCGGGCCTATTCGGGGGTGGCGCGGCCGCGGTGGTAGTGCCGCCGTGCCTTCGCCCGGTTGCCGCACGATTGCATACTACACCAGCGGCGGCTGTGATTGCGGCTGGTATCGAGAAACACCCAATCGCAGTCGTGGCCTTCGCAGACGCGCAGATCGGCGCGGTCGGCGGATTGCAGCACTTCGACGGCCGACCACACCACCGGCCCGAGCATCTGCGCCAAGTCGGTTGGACTGTAGACCCAAGTCCAGCGCGCGCCGGCTTCATCGGCGGTCAGCCGCAGATGCCCCTGCACTTCGGCCAGCGCTTCGTTCAGCGTGGCGAGGGCGGCGGCGGGTGGCGGTTGCTGGCTGGCGGCGCTCGACAAGACGGCAAAGATGGCCGCGCGCAGTTCAAAGGCCATGGCGAACACCGCGGCTGCTTCGGCGGGGTGAGCCTGCGACTGCGTGTACAGTTCATCGGCTTCAGCGGAGGTGAGCAAACTCACGTCGAGACTCCATGCCAGCAAGTCCGCATACGAGCGCAAGTGGTCAGCAGCTGGATCGGCATGCTGGCCCGTGGAGTTGACAAAATCCAGGCACAGGCGTTCGTGATACAGCCCGGCCGCGCTGAAGTCATAGGCCTCGAAGTTCATTAAGCTCCCTCCATCTAACCGTCATAAACCTATTGACAGGTTAGGTAATCAGTGCTAAGATGTAACCATCATACGGCGTTTTGCAAGTTAGTTCAACAGGGAAGCCGGACGATGCTCGAATACACGATGGACTATCAGAACGTGAAGGCGGACCAGTTTCACCGCGAAGCCGCGAACTATCGCCTTGTCCGGTTGGCAGCAGCCGGGCGTGCGCGCCGGCGCGGGCTAATCGCTGCCGTTCTCGGGCACACCGGCCAAGGCCTGATCGTCCTGGGAACCAGCCTGCATCAGCGTTTCGCTGAGCCAGCCGTTGAGATGTTAACCATCGCCCAGTTGGATACCGCCGTTCAATCCTAGCAGGGAAGCAAAAGCGCATGGAACTTCGAATTGAGCAACGCAGCGTGTGGAATCTCTCGCCGAAAACGGCCGTCGGCGCCAGCCTGACGCTGGAACCCGGCGAGGTGATCAAGCTCAGCCCCCGGCCGGGCGGCTTCCATGTTCTGTCGGGCATCGCCTGGGTGAGCTGGCGCGGCGAGGACATCATTCTGTACCCGGGCGAGACAATCCGCTTCGCGCCGGGCGGCGGTTCACCGGTCGTTTCGGCGGCGCGGCGGCTGCGCCTGACCATCGAACTGCTGGACTGAAATCAGCCCTCACCCCTAACCCCTCTGCAAAGAAACCTCACCCCCCGGCCCCCTCTCCGAAAAGCGAGAGGGGGAGAAGGGCGCTAGACAGTTAGTGAACCTGTGACGAAGCAAGACAACCGGACAGAATCTAAACATCGGGACAGACGCTGAGAGAAGAATGTAGTGGACAGTGGACAGAATAGTGGACAAGCGGCGCATCGTATGGCAAGCCAGCACCGATCCAGAATAGACCGGGCGCGCTCGTGGTGGGCGACGATATGGCGGACTGGATGGACGCAAAGCAGGCGGGAGTGATACAGCAGGCCGATCACAAAGGCCAGACTTGGGGTCATGCATAGGCCAGGGAGCAGCTGGCACAAGTCGCTCACTGCCCAGCCGCGATTCCTGCTACACTCGCCGCGTTCGGGATGCACCCGCCCTGAAGGACAGCGATGGACGATCACCGGCGCTGCGGAAACCTGCCCCCTCTCACGCTGGAGGACGCCGAGCGTTTCTTCGCCGCCGAGGGCTGCCTGCAGCCGCCCGATCCGGCGCTGGCGCTGGCCCCGGTGCAGCGGGTGGCACTGGTCGCCGAATCGTTCCTGCCCAAGGTGGATGGTGTATCGAAAACGGCTTATCTCACCCTGCGCTATTTACAGCGCACCGGCCGCGAAGTGCTCGTCCTTGCGCCGGATACCGCGCCGCCGGCGATTGGCAGCAGCCGCATCGTCCGCCTGCCGTCGTTCGGGCCGCGCTTCTATCCCGAATCGCGATTGGCCTTGCCATTGCCCCTCATTTCGCGCGAACTGGAACGCTTCGCGCCGGACCTGATCCACGCTTTCAGCCCGGCGCTGGCCACGACGCGGGTGGTGGCACATGCCCGTTTCTGGCGCATCCCGCTGGTCGCTACCTACCAAACCGATTTGCCTGCCTACGCGCATTACTATGGGCTGGGGTTTCTGTCGCAGGCTATTCAGCGCTGGCTGCGTCACGAACACCGCCAATCCACCATCACACTCGTGCCGTCGCCCACCACCGCCAGCCGCTTACGCGACGAAGGCTACCGGCGGCTACGCCCGTGGCCGCGCGGCGTCAACAGCGCGCACTTTCACCCCGACCGGCGCAGCCCGGCCGGCCGCGCCCGCCTGCTCAATGGCCGCGACCCAGCCTCGCTGCTCTGCCTGTACGTCGGGCGGCTGTCGCCAGAGAAACGCGTTGACCTGCTGCTTGAACTGGCGCAGGTTGCTGGTATCGCCCTGACCCTCGTTGGGGACGGGCCGATGCGCGCCGAACTCGAACGGTGCTTCGCTGGAACCAACGCCCATTTCACCGGCTATCTGCACGGCGATGCGCTGGCCGAAGCCTATGCCAGCGCCGACTTGTTCGCCTTCCCCGGCGTGACGGAAACTTTCGGGCAGGTGGTGCAGGAAGCGGAAGCCAGCGGCTTGCCCGTGCTGACGGTCAATCAGGGTGGTGTGCGCGATCTGGTGGAGCCCGGCGAGACCGGCTTCGCTCTACCACCCGACGCAGCGGCCTTCGCACAGGCGGCGGCCAACCTGCGCGACGACCCGGCACTGCGGGCGCGCATGAGCGCCACCGCCCGCGCCCGAGCCGAACAGCGGCCGTGGGAGCGCATCCTCGCCGGGCTGGAGGAGCACTACCGCGAGGCTCTCGCCCTCACCGCGCGTTACAATCGGCTGTATCCGCCGGCATCCGCTGGCCGGCGGCCACTGAAGGATTCGTATGCCTGAGATCGAACATCGAGCCGCCAAGACCGTCGCGCTGATCGCCCACGACAACAAGAAGGACGACATGATCGCCTTCGTCCAGCGCTATCGCGAGGTGCTGGAACGCTATGCGCTGGTGGCCACCGGCACGACCGGCAAGCTGATCGCCGAGCGCACGGGGCTGCCGGTCACGCGGATGCTGTCTGGCCCGCTGGGCGGTGACGCGCAGATTGCCGCGCTGGTGGCGGTGGGTGAAGTGGCCGCCGTCTTCTTCTTCATTGACCCGCTCGGCAAGCACCCGCACGACCCGGACATCAACTCGCTGCTGCGCATCTGCAACGTGCATGACGTGCCGCTGGCGACCAACGCCGCGACGGCGTCGTTCATCATCTCGGTGCGGGCGCTGTAGAAAAGACAGTTGAAAGTTGAGAGTTACGAGTTGAAAGTCAGGGACCGTAAGCAGTGCCCCTGGCGTTTTGTGTGAAACGTTACTCCGCCTTTTGGGCGCGGCGCACGGCCCAGTTGAGCAACTGGTCGGCGGTGGCGGCCTCGACAAGTGCGAAGACGAGCAGCGCCGCACCGATGAAAATGCCGTAGGGAATCGTGATCCACACCTCGCCCGCAAAGCTGAGCGAGAGCAGCGCCAGCCCCCAATCGCCGAGCGCCGCCGCCGCGAACATCAGCAGCCACGCGCCCCCATCACTGGCGGGCAGACCGCCGCCGATGAACTGTGATGCGCCCCACAGCAGCGCCAGCGCCAGCCCAATGCGGAACAGGATGTAGACCACCTGCACGAGCGTCGTGTAGACGCCCTGGCGCACGCGGGTTGAGATCAGCAGGCCGAACGCCGCATTCAGCCCGGCGCTGGTGACGGGCAGCAGCAGCGCGGCCGTCATCGTCAGCGCGAGCAGCAGAATGGCCGCCAGCATGCCCAGTTCCGGCGTGACACCGCTGATCAGCAGGTCGAGGTAGCGCCCCTGGAAGGCGGTCAAATCCCAGAGCAGGCCGATAAGGAGGACGACGCGCAGCGCGATGACGATGGTAAGCAGACCACGCAGACGGTAGAAGACGGCCGCCCAACGCGCGCGCAGCGTGAGATAGGCTCCGTCGGGGGTGGCGCGGAAGTTATCCCAGTTCAGGCGGCGCGTTTCGCGGGCGACTTTGCCGATAGTGAGGCTGAAGGCGGCGGCCATGACGATAAATTGGAGCACCAGCGCGGGCAAGTACAGGCTGTTGTAGAGAGCGTCAAGCGAATTGGAACCGGCCTCGTGGGTGAAGAAGCCGGTGGCGATGGCGAAGCCCGCCAGTCCAAGTGCCAGCAGACCGACTATCACGCCGAACGCCCGCAGGTAACGCGACCGGGCTGGCCGGCTGACTGGCAGGCCCAACTCGTAGCGCAGGGCCGGGTGCTGCCGCCGCGCCCAATCAGGCAACTGGCGGGCCAGGCGCTCGCTGAGGGTCGTCATCCGGGCGCGTCCTCCACCATCATCTGGCCGATAGTCGCCTCTAACTGGCGCAGCGCATCATCCAGCTCGGCCACGGTCATCCTGACTTCAGCCTGATGCCGGATGTAGTGAATATAGACCTCGAGATCGGGCAGAGCAAGCAGGTGGCGGACGGCCGCCGCGTAAACCGCCAACTGGAAGTGATACTGTGCGGCGTGCTGCTTCAATCCAGCCTGCGACGAATCCGCCACATAGGCCGTCTTGTAGTCGGCCAGCACCCACGCGCCATCCGCCCGCTGGAACAAGACATCGAGCACGCCGTAGATGGCGCGGCTGCCCGTATCCCAGGCGAAGGGCAGTTCGCGGTAGACCGCCCGCGCGGCCTCGATCTCGCGCTGAAGCGGGCTGGCCAGCACCTTGCGCGTCAGCTCCAGCGCACGATTAAGCAGTTCGGCGTCGCGGGCTTCCGGCAGCAGGCCATCTTCCCACAAGAAACGTTCGAGCATGGCGCGCAGATCGGCATCGGTCATGCCTGGCTCGTACCAGCGCAGCGCCCGATGCACGACCTCGCCCACCTGCCGCCCGAACCAGCGGCTTTCGTGAGCTGGGGCCACGGGGCCGATATGGGCCGGGGCTTCGCGGAGGACACGCCCGCGCCAGGCGCGGCGCAAGCGGGCGCGTTCGCCGCCAGGGGCGATGCGGCTCTTGCCCAGCTCGGCTACCATCGTCGCCGAAAGCGAGCGCGCCACCGCCCAGCGGTCATCACGAACATGGGCGAGCAGCGCGGGCGGATGAGATGGGCCGGGCGGCGCAGCGGGCCAGCGGACGGCGGACTCGAAAGCAGATGGGGCGCGCACTTCACGGCGCAGGGCGAAGGCCACCGGCCCACCGCACCATTCCAGTTCACGATCTCCGTTTTGCGCGGCGGCGAACAGATCATCGAAACCCGGCGCGTCCGCCATCAGGCCGATCAGCCCGCCCAGCTTGCCCAACGAGCCGTTCTGATTGACCATGGCGGGCGCGGTGATGATCAGGCGGTCACGGGCGCGGGTGGCTGCCACGTAGAGCAGCCGGCGGCGTTCGGCGTCGTCGCGGGCCGCCCCCATCGCCGAGGCCAGGCGGAAGGCGAAGCTCTGCGGCGCGTCTTTGTCGCCCGGCAGGCGAACGGTCAGCCCGGCCCACTCGTCGCGCAGCAAGGCTGGCGATCCCCCGCCCCGGGTGTCGCGGGCGGCGTCGGCCAGGAACACGACCGGGAACTCCAGCCCCTTGGCAGCGTGAATCGTCATCAGCCGCACCGCGCCGGTCACGTCCACGACGGCCTCACCTTCGCGGGTCTCGCGCTCGGTGAGGTCGTCGAGCAGTTGCAGGAACGCACCGAGCGACACCGGCCCGGCGGCTTCGGCCTTGCTGACCAGCTTGTCCACGTTGCCGCGGCGGCGCGCGCCATCGGGCAGGGCGCTGAGGACGGCGCGGTAACTGGTTTCGTCGAGCGCCTGTTCAATCAGGCTGGCCAGCGGCACACGGCCGGCGGCTGTGCGCAAGCGGTTCAAGGCGGCGTGCGCGAAGGCCGCTGCTGCGATTTGGTCAACCGGGAAGCCGGGGCGTTCGCCGTGCGACGCCTGCGCCAGCGCGTCCCAAAGGTCAGGAACGGTTCGATCCGCATCGGGCCAGCGCAGGGCCAGCAGCGCATCGTCGCTGAGGGCGAAGAGCGGCGAACGCAGGGCCGTCGCCAGGCTAAGCGCGTCGTCAGGCTGGTAAACGGCGCTGAGGAGAGCCAGCACGTCCCACACTTCCTGCCGCCCGAAGTAGCCGCGCCCGGCAATCGTGACGTAGGGGATGCCTGCGTCTTTGAGCGCCTCTTCGTATTCGGGCATGGATGTCGTGGCGCGGAAGAGCAGCGCGATTTCGCCGTAATCGCAGCCGCTTTCATGGAGCGCCTGGATGCGCCCGGCGATGAGCTGGGCCTCGCGAGCGCGGCCGCTGTCATCGGCGCCGGTACTCTCAGCCTTGTCGGCGAGCAGAAACTCGACGGCTGGCAGCACGGCGGGATCAGTGCCGCGCTGCGCGTCCATCACATCAGCGGCGCTGAAGGCGGTCTGGAAGGCGGCGGCCGGGCTGGCTTCGTCCCGTTTGAGCACCTGGTTGAACAGGACGTTGAATTGTGCGACGAGCGTGGTGTGTGTGCGGAACGAACGCGCCAGCGGGATGACGTCTCCGCCGCCGTTCAGGATTTCACGCCGCGCAACGTCGAACACGCGGGCGTCGGCCCCGCGAAAGCCGTAGATACTCTGCTTGGGGTCGCCGACCAGAAACAGCGCGCCGGGGCGGGCCGGGTTGGCCAGATGGCGGATGATGGCCCACTGGGTTTCGCTGGTGTCCTGAAACTCATCCACCATGACATGGCGGAACTCGGCGCCGTCGTAGCGGGCACGCACGGGGTCCTTTTCGAGCAGGGCCAGCGCCAGCCGTTCGAGGTCGTCGAAGTCCACCGCTGCGCGCACCGCCTTGAGTTCGGCATAGCGTGCCTGCGCCCGTTCGACCAGGCTATACCAGCAGGCCAGCAGCGATGCTGCATGCGCATCAGGGCCAGTGGGCGCGGCGTCCACCGCGCCGCCGAGCCAGGCCAGCGACGAAACGGCCAACTCGCGCAATTTGCCCAGGCGCTTCCCTGCGTCGCCGAAGGCATCATCGCCCCATGCCTTCTTCGAGCCGCCTTGCAGATTGATCGCCTTCAGACGATGGAGCGCACCCCAGCCTGCTTCCATTTCGGCCAGGTCAGCAACGGCCGCGCTGGCCTCCTGCCATATCAGCCAGCGCCGGTCGTCGGGCGGCAGACCCGCTGGCGGCACGAAGTCCAGTTGACTATCCAGCCCGGCCAGCACACCGGGGCGCATCCACTCCCAGAGATCGGCCTGCACGGACGCCCAATGGGCCAGCGGGTCGGCGGGCAAGGACGGCAGCGGGCGGGTGACGGCGGCGCGCAGTTCTTCCAGCACGATATCGGCGCTGTACTCGGCAAAAACCGCCAGCGCGGGGTCACCCGGCGGGGTATCACGCAGCGCGTCGTCCACCGCGGCATCGGCCAGCAGACGGCTTTGCGTCTCATCCAGCACGTCAAAGGCGGGGTCGAGCGCCTCATCCAACTCGGCAGCGTTGGCGCGTAGTAAAGCGGCGGCAAGCGCGTGAATGGTGCTGATGCGCGCGCCGTCCATCTCCTGAACATGACGCGCCCAGCGCGCGCGTTGATCGTCATCGGCCGCGGCCGCCAGGCGCTGATTGAGGCGCTCACGCACGCGGGCGCGCATTTCCTGGGCGGCGCGGGTGGTGAAGGTGATAGCGACGATTTGGCTGACGGACGTGATGCCCGACTCGGCGGGATGGGCCAGCAGATGCACGAAGCGCTCGGCCAGCACCCACGTTTTTCCGCTGCCCGCCCCGGCATTGACCAGCAGGTTGCGATCCAGCGTCGAGTAGGCGCGCAGTTGGGCGGCTGTTGGCTCACGGCTGCTCATGATCACCCTCCGGCCGCTGTTTGTGCCGCGCCGTCACGGTCATACGGCACAAGTGCTGATACTCGCAGTAGCGGCTGCAGCGGCCCTCGTCCAGCCCGTTCGGCTCGACGGAGAAGTCGCCGCGCCGGGCCTCGGCGATGCGCCGCGTGATATGGCGGACGCCCTCCTCGATCACCTGCTCACCACCGGGGGTATCCAGCCACAACACCCCGCTGGCGGTTTGTTTGGGCAGATGCCAGAAGAAGCCACCGGCCGCCGCGCCGGGCTGGCGCGCACGCAGAGCCAGCAGGTAGATCATCATCTGGAAGTTGCGGCCGCGCAGGGTTTCCTTCACGTCAATCGCCGTCGTGCCGGATTTGTAATCCACCACCAGCCAGCGGTCACCCTGGCGGTCAATCCGGTCGAAGCGGCCGCGCACCCGCACAGGCTCACCATCTGCGCCGCGCAGCAGGCCGGGGGCATCGTAACTGCCTTCCAGTTCGGCCACGAAGCGTTCGCCGCCGGAAGGGACGGGCGCGCCGTTCAGCACGTTCGCCACTACTTCGCCGGAGAAGTCGGCCGCGATCAGGGCGATCAACTGCGCGTGCATGCGCGCTTGTTCCTGTACCCAGCCGGGGCGCGGCCGAAAGCCCAGCCGGCGCGGGGCGTAGGCGAAGGCCGTTCGCGCCTCGTCAGCGAGGAATTGCAGCGCGCGCTCCAGATTGGCGGGCACAATGGCGAGTTCTTCGGCCTGCACGCGGCGGTAGGTTTGTTCGAGGATGCCATGCAGCAGTGACCCGCGCTGGCGCACATCCAGCCCCACCTGCGGCGGTTCGAGCGCTTCCAGGCCGAGCAGCCTGCGGCTGAAGAAGCGGAAACCACACTCGCCGAGGATGTTCAACTGCGAGGCGCTCCAGCCGTAGCCCGGCCCGAAATGCGCGGCCAATAACGACTGCCAGCCTTCATCTTCCAGCCGCCCGCTGAATGCATCGTAGGGGGCGCGGCGCGACAGACGGGATGTTTCGACCGCCCAGGCGCGGTGCAGCCGTTCCCACGCCGGGCGGTCGGCTGAGGCCAGCCAGCCCGCCAGCGCGCCGTTCAACGGGGGTTCGCCGCTGCGCAGCGCATCGGCCACGGCCAGCGCCGCTTCCTCACGATGGGCGGATTCGGCGGCCGGCACGACCGCCCCGACGCCAAGCGCCGTGCTGAACGGCGACTCGAAGGCCGCCTTCGCCGCCCGCCAGAGCGCGCTGGCGATCCATTCCGCGCCGTCGCGCAGGGTGGGCCGCGACAGAGTCAGCGTTTCGCCCGCCAGCCCGGCCAGCTCGTAGAAGAGGCCCGTATCATCGGCCCGTTCGGCGCGCAGTGGTAACGCCAACCCACCCTCGCGCAGAAGCTGCCGTTCGCTTTCCAGCAGCAGCGGGTCTTCGGCCACCGGCGAGGGGAAGATGCCTTCGCTTAAGCCGGGCAGAAAGACGTGGCGGTGGGCCAGCCCGCGCGCATCGTTGGCCGTCGTGATCAGCACGCGCCCGTCACGCCCGCCCGGTTCGTTCAGCGTGGCGGCGGCCGTCTCGTGGCGCAGGTCGGCCATGAAGGCGGCGCGGCTGACCGGCTCATCGGGCACGATGCCGAGGCGGGTGAGCATAGCGGCCGACCGGCGCATGCTCCGCAGCACGTTCTTGAGGGCAGCGGCGGCCTTGCGGTCACGGGAGCGGCGCGCGTCGTCGTCATCCGCGCCCACCTGCATGAGCAAGCCGAGCGTGTAGGTGACTTCCGGCGAGGCGTCGTCCATATCCTCCAGCGGCGCACTCTCCGGCTCATCCTCGCCCAGCCAGCTATCGAGCCGTTCGACGAACGCCCCGGTACTGTCCAGTTCGGCCATCTCCAACTGCTCGAACAGCCCGGCCAGCGCGGCGCGAGTTTCGGCGGCCGACCGGCGCAGCGCGCCGGGGATGCCCGACTCGTCATCGGCTTCATCGTCCTCGCCGGGCGCGGCACTCTGCCCTTCGGCCAGCGCGCCGAGCGCGGCGAGCCATTCCTCGCGGCCGCTGACGACGAAGAAGCGGCGTGAAGCCTGTTCAAGCGCCAGCACGCCATCATCCGGGAAGCCGGGCACCCTGAGATACGGGGTACGCAGCGCGTCAATCACGTCCAGCCGCCGGTAGCCCGTCTCAGGCAGGGCCAGCAGGCGCAGCAGGGCCGCCACCGCCGGGTTTTCGGCCAGCGGCGCGCCTTCGTGCAGTGAAACGGGCAGGCCGTAGCGGGCGCTCAGGGCGCGCAGGGGTGGGCCGTAGCGTGGCCAGTCGCGGACGGCGATCAGGATGTCGTCCGGGCGGCAGGGCGGCCCCACCCCCGCCGCGCCCAGCAGCAGCGCCTTGACGCGGCGCAGGACGGCGGCGGTTTCGGTGGCTGGATCGGGCGCTTCGAGGAAGCTGACGCCGGGGGCGGCCAGGGCGCCGGGCTCGGCTTGGGGGGCGGGCGCGGGAACAGGCAGCGGCGACCAGAGCTGGGAAGTGAGGTGGCGGATGGCCCGGCGGCCGGGTTCGGTTGCGGTGGCCGGCGGCAGATATTCGATGGTCAGCGCGCCATCTGCGGCCCTCACCCCTAACCCCTCTCCCTGAGGGAGAGGGGAATAGCCGGTGCTGGACAGTGACTGCAAAAGCCGTTCGCGGGCGAGGGCGAAGCGGCCGGAACTGGCGGCCACGGCCTCATCGTCTGGCCGGGTGAGCGTGATGAGCGCCGTTCGCGCCCGAACCGCCAGTTCAGCGATCAGTACGGCGTGGATCGGGTTCAACTGGTCGAAACCGTCCACCACCAGCCCGTCCAGACCGGCGGTCAGTTCAGGCCGGGCGCGAACAGCCGCCAGCGCCTCGGCGGCCAGGCCTTCGCGGCCGGTCAGATTGAGCGTATCCAGCCGTTCCTGATAACGCGCGAAGAGCAGCGCCAACTCGGCCTGGCGGGCATTTCCTGCATGGCCCGCAAAGGCTTCAGGCGTAATCTGCCACTGCCTGAGTTCATCAAACTGGCGGGCAATCGCATCGGTGAAGCCGGGGAGTGGCCGGAAGATCGCGCCCGGTTCGGCCCAGCGTTCGCGCAGAAGCTGGCGCAGCAGGGCGGCGCGCGGCCCGGAATGCAGCACCCGGCGCGGCGAACCGGCTGCGCCGGCCAGATGGTGGTAGAGTTCCTCGAAGCTGAAGAAGTGAACATTGAAATAGCCCCGGCTGGCGGCCAGCATCCGTTCGCGGAAGGCGATTTTCTGGCGTTCACTGGCGATGATCACCCACACCTGCGCCAGCGGGTTTTCGGCCTTGAGCGCCTGGACATGAGCGAGGGCAGCGCCGGTCTTTCCCGCGCCAACCGGCCCCAACAGCAGGCGAACAGCCATCTCGTCAGGCGAAGAGGAGGCGCACGATCTGTTCGGCGCGCGCCGGATCGAGGCGATCCTGGGTCAGATAGGTGCTGTAAAGCGTGGCCATCAGCCCGGAAAACGAGGCCGACGGCAGTGCCGGTTCGCGCGAGGAGAGGCGCACCTGCGGCACGTCACGGGTGAAGACGATCATACCGAAGACCGGCAGGCGGGCCAGCCCTTTGCCGGCCAGAAAGGCATCGAGGCGCTTCATGTCGGCGAAGCATTCGGCCGTCGGCTTAATCGAGGCCGGCTTCCACGCCTGCGGGCCACGGCCGGGGTCGGCCTCCAGCCAGTTCTGGCCTTCGTTGAAGAAAACGCCCGCATCGTCGAGGATGCGAAAGACGAGCACGCCCGGCGGCCCAACCAGTACGGCGTCCACGTAGCCGATGCCACGCCGGTTGACGCTGCGAATGTAGGTGAAACGGTCGTCGAGCGCCGGGCCTAACACGCGGGCGGTCATCTGCGCGAGGTCATTGTCCCCCCGGTAGGTGAAGGCGCGTATGCCGAGCGCCACCGCGCCGATCACCAGCAGCACGCCCACGCCGATCAGGCCGCTGCGAATCAATAGATAGAGGGAGTAGCCGGGGTCGTTTGGCCCGGAGAGGGGTACGACGATGAAGAAGACGCCCAGCACGATCAGGAAAATACCCACCGCACCGCCCAGAAAGGCGAGGGTGCGTTCGTTGTTAGCGCGCCGGGAAAGAGCGCGCGAGGGAGTCCTGTTTCGCATGGGCTGTCACTCATCAGCCGGGGGGCTGCCGGAAGTCGCGTCTGCGTGGGAAGCCGGTTGCGTGTCATTGTCGGTTTGCGGCAGGCGCGGCAAGTCTTTGGTCTGATCTTGCGTCGGGCTGTCGCCGTCCTCGTCCAGTTCGGGCAGCACCGGCGGGCGCAGCGCGGAACGGCGGCGGCGAAGGCCCGGCAGCAGCTTTCGCGAGGCCGGGGCGGGCGGCGCTTCGGCGGCAGGCGCGGCGGCCGACTGCCCGGCAGGGGCGGCGGATTCGATTTCGGCGGCGGTTTTGGCCTTGCGCGCCTCGATGACGGCTTCCAGACGGCGGCGGAACTCGGCGGGGCGCGGCAGCGGCTTGCGGATCAGGTCATCGGCGCCGCTTGCGTTCATACATTCCTTCTGCTGCGATTCGGCCAGCACGTAGGCCGTCATCAGCACGATGGCGATATGCCGCAGTTTCAGGCTGCGGCGCAGGCGCGCACCCACCTCCACACCGTCATACTTGCCGGGCAAGCGGATATCGAGGACGGCTAGTTCGGGCAGTTCACCGCGAAACTTGCCGCTGTCCACATCATTGATGAAGGCGATGGCCTCTTCGCCGTCGTTGTAGGCGATACCCTCGACGCCCCACATCTGAAACATGGTGTGAAGCACGTCATAGATGGAAGGCTCATCCTCAACCACCAGCCACGCTCGCACGGTGGATAGCTCCTCGAAGTACGGTTGGCCGCCAACCTTATACCTACCACAGCATTATAGAATTCCTACGCAGTTTCGGCAAAGTCTGTTACATTGAAACAGGATGCGGTGACTATACTGAGAACATAAGCCCGGCGAAAACAGCGGCTGACCCGCATCGTGAGCGCGAAAAGCGGGAAGCGGCGCGGCCGGTTCGTCACCAAATCGAATCCTAACTATCCGGAGGCGCGCGTGACCTGGCTGGTGGCTGAAGATGAAGCCGATATCCGTGTGCTGATCACCACCATGATCAAAGTGTGGGGGCATCAGTCGGCCGCGTTCGAGACTGGCCAGAAGGTGTGGGACTGGCTGGATAAACTGGAAGCGGGCGACCCCGAAGCGCAGCCGCCGGAACTGGTGCTGATGGATATTCGTATGCCCGGCAAGAAGGGCAACGAGGTAGCGGCCCGGATGCGCGAATTGCCCGCGCTCAAGCAAACGCCGATTGTGCTGATGACTGCTTTCTCGATGACGGAGGCCGAGCGCGCTGAACTGGTGACGCGCGACGGCGCTGATGCTGTGATTGCCAAACCGCTACCCGAATTTGACCAACTGCGCAAGCTGTTGCACGATCTGGTTGACGCGAAAAAAGTGGAGCCTCCGGCGGCCGAAGCACCCGCAGCAGACGCGCCTGCGCCCGAACCAGGCGCGCCGGAAGCGCCCAAGCCGCCCGAAACGCCCGTCGAGCCTGCACCGGCCATTGAGAAAGCGAGCGTGCCAAAAAGCCTATGAGCGCGACCCCTCCCCCACCGGATGCCCGCGACCTGGGCGGCGCAATCGAAGGCGTAGACCAGCTCGGCGAAGCGTCGGAGCAGTTCTTCTCGCGCGTGTATCGCAGCTTCACCCGCCGCAAGCCGGTTCAGCCGGGCGCGGTGCCCGGCCAAACGGCCGACCTCGCCCGCCTGCTGACCGAGCGCGACGCGGAAATCACGCGCCTGACCGCCGTTCTCGGCACGATTGACGAAGGCGTGATCATGCAGGACACGCAGGGCCGCCTCGTCATTATGAACGAAGCCGCCCGCAACCTGCTGGGCAGCACCAAGGCGTTCTGGGAAAGCGAACTAGGGATGCTTTTCGCCAGCGCGCAGCAGGACGAGGCGCTCGACGCGCAAATCGCGCCGCTCTCGGAACCGGCGCGCTTCCAGGTCAATAACCGGATCGTCGGCGCGCAGGTGGCGGCCGTCTCGGACGACCAGGGCCAGCGCCTGGGCACGCTAATCGTCCTGCGAGATGTGACCCGCGAGGCGCTCTCCGACCGGCTCAAGGAGCAGTTCATCACGGCGGTTTCGCACGAACTGCGGACGCCGATGACGGTGATCAAGGGCGTGAGCGAAATCATGCTCGAACAGCCCGACGACGCCCGGCCGAACCGCAAGCTGCTGGAAACCCTCAGCCGCAATGTGGACGTACTCGACCGCATGATCACGGAATTGCTCGATATTTCCGAGATCAGCGCCGATCACTTCGTCGTGCGCGCCGACCCGCTCGACCTCGAAGAACTGCTGTGGTCCACCGTCACCAGCGTGGGCGCGGATGTGCGGCGGGCCGGCCTCGACGTATCGGTGATGCTACGCGATGCCGGCAGCCTGCAGATTCGCGGTGACGCGCAGCGCCTGCGCTGGGCGCTCGGCCACCTGCTGCAAAACGCCCACCGCTACACCGAGCCAGGCGGCCATATCGTGCTGACCGCCAACCGCAGCGATGAGGAACAGGTTTCGATTCAGGTGGTGGATACCGGCGTCGGCATTTCGGAGCGTGACCTGCCGCATGTTTTCGAGCGATTCTACCGGGGCGAGGCGCGCAGCCCGGGCGGCAAGCTGATTGACCCGCGCGGCCTCGGCCAGGGCCTGTACATCGCGCGGAAGGTCATCGAGGCGCACGGCGGTTATCTGACGGTTCGCAGCCAGGCGGGCCAGGGCAGCATCTTCACGCTGGTGTTGCCGACGGCCTAGGGCCTTTGCCAGACAGGGCTAAAGCGGCCAGGGCTGTAGCAAAGTCAGGCAAGTAGCCCCAACAAGGTGGCTTCAGCCCCTTGCTTGAGGCGGCAACGGGCTGAAAGCCCGCTGTTGCGTTCCACTTTCTCCTATGACTTTGGAACAGCCCTGCTAAAGCGGCGGGCGGAGTTGGCTGTCTCCATCGCATAGCGCAGAGGCGAACCGCATCGCTCAAGTACCCGCAATCACTGAACTTGCACATTTGGTAGGACCGAGGGGCAGCAGTAAGCCGCCCCTCTTCTGCCGGGCAGGATCACGGCCTTGTGTGGCTGGCGCCGGCCAGGATGGCCTCGATCACCGTGGTGTGTGCATCCAACTCACTGGGGTCGAGGTAAACCACGAACGTGATGAAGCCGCCATCATCCACAGGTTTGAGGGCAGTATAGAGGCCGAGACTCGATCCGGCAGCGGTGTTAGCGCCGATCGCCTTGATCGCCTCAACGTCTCCCAACATGAACGTCTCCGGCTCATTCATAGTCACGCCCATGTTCGCAATCAGTGGACTGAAGAAGAACGTGTAGGCGTCCTGCAGCGACAACTCATCGTTATTCGGCTGCCAGCCGATCTGGAAAGCCATGCCACCCGGCCGGCCGCGCATGAAGCTCATGATATTCTGGCCATCGGTGTTGTTGTACAGAAAGACACCAACAGTCGCCGCCGGATCCAACCAACCATCAGGGTAGTTCACCGTCACACCATCGCTGCTGGTAACGGACTTCGCCAGCGCAGGCACTTCAGGTTCGGCGGGGGCCTCGGCGGCAGGCGGTTCGGTGGGGCCTGTGGTACTAGCCGGCGCGTCGGTAACTGGTTCACCGCCGCAGGCAGCAAGAAGAAGCACGATGAGTACGAAGGGGAGTAACGGAGTGACACGCATCATACCGTGACCTTTCACACAATGCGGCGCAACTGCTCACTTAGAGGCCAACAACTGTTTGCCTCGCACAGGGCCCGGGTAGCGGAAAGTCAACCATGTTCTCGTGTGTAGCATAGCACTTATTGTGAAATCTGTCACACAACTATCGCGCTGTCTGTCAGAATCAGGAAGTCCAACCCGCTCACGGTTGTTCGCGTTGACATCTGAATCCATTCCACCGGGAGCAAGGGCTGCCCCCTGGATTGAGAAGAACGTGAAGGCAGGTAACGGAAGCGCAGTGGGCGCAGATTCGCTCATCAACTGCAAGAGGCGGAACGGATGGAGGGCGGGACTGAAAAAAACCGCGCGGCCCTCGTTTTCGAGGGCCACGACGTTATTGGGGATCAGGATTGAGCGGGATCAGGCCGTTTGACCAAGCATCGAACGCACCTTCGACACCAGGTCGTGGTGCAGGATCGGCTTCGGGATGTAATCGTTCGCGCCCGCTTCCATGCCGCGAATGATGCTCTCGGCATCACCACGCGCCGACAGAATCAGGATCGGTGTTTCGACGGTTGGGGCGCGTTCGCGGATGACCGCGCACAGTTCGATGCCATCCATGCCCGGCATCATCACGTCAAGGATGATCAGGTCGGGCGTCGTTTCATCCAGCAGCATCAGCGCTTCACCGGCGTTGCGGGCCTTGATGACCTCGAAGCCGCCGCGCTCGAGCATGATCCCGATCAGGGTCAGGGCGCCAATTTCGTCGTCCACGATCAGAATCACGTCGGTCATTCAGGGGTATCCTGTTCAGGGTTTCACATTAATGGGAACGGCGCAGGCAAGGCTTTTGCACACAGCCGCCCCTTTCCCTCGTATTCAGTTTAGCACTGAAAATCGCGTGGATGACACGTGAGCATCTTAATCCTTTCCCATTGCTTTGAGACCACAATGGGCTCACAACGGGTCAGACGTTGCAGTACAATAACGAGGCGTATGACAAGGGGAATGGTATGTCCACAATGCAGCACGGTGCGGCCGTCATCGAGGTCAGCCACATTGACAAATCCTATGGCGAATTTCGCGCGGTGCAGGACCTGACGTTCGAGGTACGGGCGGGCGAGGTGTTCGCTATGCTCGGGCCGAACGGCGCTGGCAAGAGCACGACCATCCGCATGATCCTCGACATTCTGCGCCCCGACCATGGCACGATTGCCGTTTTCGGCGGAGCTATTGACGCTGCCCGCAAGGATCGCATCGGCTATCTGCCGGAAGATCGCGGGCTGTACCGCAGCGCCAAAGTGATTGACATGATGGTTTATCTGGGCGTCCTCAAGGGAATGGACAAAGAGGCGGCCCGCCAGCGCGCGCTGCAATTGCTCGAAGAGCTTGGCCTGGCCGCGAACGCCAAACAAAAAGTGAGCGAACTGTCGAAGGGTATGCAGCAGAAAGTCCAGTTCATGGTGACGATCCTGCATGACCCGGATCTGATCATCATTGACGAGCCGTTCAGCGGCCTCGACCCGGTCAACACGATGGTCATCAAAGACCTGCTGATGGGCTTCCGCAATCGCGGCGGCGCGGTGGTGATGAGCACACACCAGATGTACCACGTCGAGGAAATGGCCGACCGGCTGCTGATGATCAATCGCGGTCAGCAGGCGCTGTATGGGCCGGTGGATGAAGTTCGCAACCGCTACGCAATCCATGCTGTGCAGGTGGAGGGCGAAGGCGATTGGACGTCGCTGGCCGGGGTGCAGCGCGTCGAGCCGCCCGGCGAGGGCGAAGTGGGCGAACTGCTGCACCTGAAGCCGGGCGTGACCAGCGCGGCGCTGCTCAGTGAAATTGCGGCCCGCCCCGACCTGACGATTCGCCGCTTCGAGCTGGCCGTTCCCAGCCTCAACGAGATCTTCATCCAGGTCGTGGAGGACGGCGCTCATGCGTAAGACGCTGATCGTCGCGCGGCACGAGCTGCTGTCCAATCTCATGCGCCGTTCGTTTCTGGTGGCCACATTCGGCGTGCCGGTGCTGACCATCGGCCTGATGCTGCTGGTCACGTCGATCACCGTGCAATTCGCGGTGGACAAGGATCTCGGCGCGATCGGCTTCGCTGACGAAAGTGGCCTGTTCAGCGGCGCTTCGACGGAAGGCACGGCGCTGACGGCCTTTCCCACGGCATCTGACGCTCAGGCCGCGTTCGAGGCGGGCGATTTGGGCGCGTATTTCATCATCCCGGCCGACTATCTGACGAGCGGGCAGATCGCGCTGTTCACGCGGGCGGGGATGCCGGCCAACGTGCAGGATCAGATTGACCGTTTTCTGGCCATGCACCTGAGCGCGGGGATCAACCAGGAAACGGTGGCGCGGCTGCTCAATCCGGTCACGCTCAATCTCGATCTGCTCGACAGCGGGCGCACGATTGGGAGCGAGGCGGCGGTCGCGCTGTTCATCATGCCGCTGCTCTTCATGATGATCTTCATGATGGCGCTGCAATCAGCCAGCAGCTATCTGATGTCCGGCGTCGTCGAGGAAAAGTCCAACCGCATCATGGAAGTGCTGATCACGTCGCTGACGCCGTCGCAGCTGCTGCGCGGCAAGATCCTCGGCCTCGGTGTGCTGGCGCTGATTCAGGTTTCGATCTGGGTGGCGGCGGCGGCCCTCGGCCTGCGGCTTGGCCAAGCCGTCCCCGCCCTGAACGGCATCTCGCTGCAAGCCGATATTGTCGCCTGGGCCTTCATCTTCTTCCTGCTCGATTTCTTCCTGCTGGCGGCCGTCATGGCAGCCATCGGCGCGGTGGCCGGTTCCGAGCAGGAAAGCCGCCAGATCTCCGGCCTGTTCACGCTGGTACTGGTGCTGCCGATCTTCTTCCTCACCAGCTTCATCACCGACCCGAACGGCGGCGTGGCGCTCTTCTTCAGCCTGTTTCCGCTGACGGCCCCGGTCGCCATCATCCTGCGCCTGGGGATGACCACCGTACCCCTCGAACAGATTCTGCTCAGTCTGCTGATCCTCACGGTGACGGCGTTGGCGGCCGCGTGGGTGGGCGGGCGCGTTTTCGGCTGGTCGCTGCTGATGTACGGCAAGCGGCCGGGCGTACGGGCAATCCTCCGTGCCATCCGGCGCAGCGGCCAAATGGGCACCACGGCGACGGAGGCGCGTTCCTGATGAAACGCATGTGGGAAGTCTTCCGCTACGAACTGAAGCGGGGTGGCCGGCGCAAGGGCTATCTGATCGCCACCTTCGGCGTACCGCTGATCGGCCTCCTGCTCGTCGTCGGCATCCGGCTGGCTGGCACCCTGCCCGCCTTCAACACGACGCAGATGATTTCGCAGGCCATGGACCAAGTGAATGACGCGGGAATCAGCAGCGCCGGGCTGGTGGACGAAACCGGCCGGTTCGCGCCGAACGTTCAGCCCGGCGGTGTGTTGACTGTCTTTCCTGATGAGGAGAGCGCCGCCGCCGCCATGCAGGCAGGCAGGGTCGAAGGCAATTACATTATCCCGGCTGACTATATGGAAACCGGCACGGTCACGCTCGTGCTGCCAGGCATGAACCTCAGCGATATCAGCAGCGTGCCGGTGAAGGCGCTGATCGTCTCGACGCTGACGCAG
>JAEURB010000485.1 GCA_016788435.1 Anaerolineae bacterium
CAGCCGCGCACCGTCACTTCTTCGCCCAGATGCGCCGCAATTTCGTGGATGGAGATCACGTTCGACACGGTGGCAATCCTTTTCGCCCGTCTCGGGGCGCAGCGGTCAAATCACGAGAGCGAGTATACCATGCGCTATAATGGCATTGAGATAGCAGAGCAAAAGGCGACTGCCATGGTTAGCCCCGCAATTCAACTCATGACCGCCGAGGACTATTTTGCGCGGCCCGAATCCATGCTCCCTGAGCAACTGCTCGATGGAGAACTTATCGTGAGTCCAGCCCCCGCCTCCGAACATCAATACGCAGCAGGAAGTATTTATACGATCCTCACATCGCTAATTCCCAATGGCCGCGTGTATTTCTCGCCTGTTGATGTGATTTGGGATAATCGTAACATCACGCAGCCCGACGTGTTCTGGGTGTCGGCCAGGGGCCGTTGTGTGAACATGAATGGCCGATTTTACGGTCCACCCGAGATTGTTGTCGAGATTCTGTCGCCCCGAACCGCGCGCTATGACCGCACCCGCAAATTCGACCTGTATCAGAAGTACAGTGTGACCGAATACTGGATCGTGGACCTCGACGTGCGAACGATTGAAGTGTGGACGCTGCAGAACGGCGTCTACGAGCGCGTCGGCCACTTCCTCTCCGGCGCAGCGTTCGAGTCCCCCGTGCTGGGCCAGCGCGTTGAAACCGCCCCCATATTCCCGCCAGTAGAATAGCATTTGGTACCGCTTGACAGCCGCGCCGTTCTCAGGCATCCTGTGCACTATGGTTCACTTTTCCGGCACCCGCATCCTTTCCCGCGCGTTGATGACGTCCAGCAACGTCGATCCGAGGAGAGATTGCGCCTGGTGACCGGACGGTAGCACCCACATTGGTTGGATGAACTCGTTCACGGCCCTGAGCGCATACTCAGGGCCGTTTTGTGTGTGGTCGCGCCTTGCGGTATGCGGGATGGGCCTTCTTACAGGAGGGTTGACCTTGCATCTCATTCAGCTCCACAACGTAACCGTCAATCTCGCCGGGCACGAGGCGTTCCACGATCTGGCCTGGGCCATTGGCATACGTGACAAGATCGGCCTCGTCGGGCCAAACGGCGCGGGCAAATCGAGCCTCGTCAAAGCTATCGCCGGGGAAATCACGCCCGTGCGCGGCACCATCACGACCATGCGCGGAACCAGCATCGGCTATCTGGCGCAGGAAGTGCAGCTACCCGCCGGAACGCTGTTCGAAGCGGCCTGCGAACCCTCGCCCGATCTGGGCGACGCGCTGGCGCATGTGGCGGCTGTTGAGGCCCGCATGGGCGACCCGCGCGTCTATAACGACCCCCATGCGCTGGAAAACGTGCTGGAGGAACATGGTTTCGCCCTGGCGCGCTGCGAACGGCTGGACGCTGACCGGCAGGTGAGCCGGGTGCGCGAACTGTTGAGCAAGCTCGGCTTCACGCCCGAAGACTACGATCTGCCGGTGAGCGCCCTCAGCGGCGGGCAGGTCAAGCTGGTGGCGTTGGCCCGGCTTGCCGCGTGGTCGCCGGATGTGCTGCTGCTTGACGAGCCGGATAATCATCTCGACCTGCGGGCCAAAGCCGCGCTCGAAACCTTCCTGCGCGATTATCGCGGGGCAGTCGTGCTGGTCTCACACGACCGCTATCTGCTCGATGCCGTCGTCAATCAGGTCGCGGAACTGGACGGCGGCGCTATCACCTCGTATGCCGGAAACTACTCGGTCTACACCGTCGAGCGCGAACTGCGACGCATCCGCCAGCAGCAGTTGTACCAAACGCAGCAGCGCGAACTGGCCCGCATCGAAGCCATGATCCGCGAGTGGGAACTGAAGGCTAAGGCCGACCTGAACGAGCGCCATGCGCGGCAGGCGGCCAGCCGGCGGAAGATGCTGGCGCGCATGGAAGCAAGCGGTGACCTGGTGGACGCCGTGAACGAACGCCAGTTGATGGAACTTCAGATCGCGGGCGGGCGTGGCAGCACCAAGGCGGTCACGCTCGAGGACGTGACGATGGGCTTCGATGGTGACTTGTTGTTTCTGGGCGTTAACCTGCTCGTTCGGCACGGCGAGCGAGTGGGCCTGATTGGACGCAA
>JAEURB010000005.1 GCA_016788435.1 Anaerolineae bacterium
GCGGAGAGCCTGTCCAACGAGAGCTCCAGCGATGACCGGCGCCGCCCTTCGGATACGGCCAACCGCTGCTGGCTGGCGGTGGTGGACATCGATCACTTCAAGCGCGTGAACGACACGCACGGCCACCTGATCGGCGACGAGGTGCTGATCCTGGTGGCCCAGCTGATGCGCAAGACCTTCCGCAACGCCGACCGGCTCTACCGTTTCGGCGGCGAAGAGTTCGTCGTGCTGCTGCGCACCGACCAGTCCGCCGACGCCGCCTTCGTCTTCGAACGCCTGCGCAGCACCGTGGCCCGCTTCGAGTTCCCGCAGGCCGGATCGCTGACCGTGAGCATTGGCTTCACCGAAGTCACGCCCAACGACACGCCCAGCTCCGCCTTCGAGCGCGCCGACCAGGCCGTCTACCACGCCAAGAGCCACGGCCGCAACCAGGTGGTCGACCACGACAACCTGCTGCGCCGCGGCGAGGTCGCGGCCACTGCCCACACGCCGGCAGCCGTCGAGTTCTTCTAATTCCCGCCGCGGCGGGCCCGGTGGCCCGCCCTGGACCTGCCGACCGCTGCGCGCGCCGGATCATGCGCCGGATCACCGGCCCGCGCCGCATACACTGGCACACCACCGCGGAGAGATGGCAGAGCGGTCGATTGCACTGGTCTTGAAAACCAGCGACGGGCAACCGTCCGTGGGTTCGAATCCCACTCTCTCCGCCATGGTCACCTATGAAAAGTGGCCACTCTTGGCGGTTTACCCATCATCCCACCCATCATCCCGAAAATGCACTGCCGTGCAACGGGATGACGCGGACAAGGGACGGCGCAAAGCGCGCGCGCCTAGGTCCACTGGCCATCAAGCACCACTTGCCTGCCTCGGCGGGGCTTTGCCAGCGGCCCTCAGCGTCGCCCAGACTTGAAGACATGCTCGCGCGCGCGCGTCCGCGTGACAGCCTGCACCAGGCAGGTCGTCAGGCATCAACTCATGCGCCGAGTGATCGGTCAGGAGGCATACGAAGACACCTGGCGGCTTGCCGTGACAACCTTCTCCATCGTCATGTGCAGCAGGAACACGGCCCGGCTGCGCGGACTGGTGATGTTGTCGTTGTCGTCGGGCGCGTCAGAGCAGCCATCCTCGACCGCAGCCTTTATGGCGCGCAGCAGCGTCAGCGTCTCAATCAGCTTCGTTTCTACTTCAGACGCCAGCTCTCGCGGCATGTCCAGGAGGGCGCCGTCTGGGCCCTGCGCCAAACCGCCGCCGCGGGGGAAAATCTCTTCAGCCAAGATGTGTCCTTTCAGGGTTGCACATTGCGGTGAGGGGGCGGATGGTGTTTTCGGCACCCTCCGTCCCCGCCTTGCCGCTGAAACCGCAGCGGCGCCGGTGCCCGATGCCTCGGGCGGGGTCTTTTCGCTGATCGTAGCCAGGCGCAGCCCAGCAGTCGCGCTCTCGTAGAGAACGCAGCGCGGGCGGAAGGGTTGAAAGCGCCATCTCACGTACCTCCAAAAGGTCGCGGTTTAGAAAAAGGAACCGCTAAGGTCGGTCCCGGCAGCAAAAGCGCCAGACTTTGAAGCCCCCCTATCAGCATTTGCCGTTTTGAAAACGCCTAGGGACGGTCGGTCCCGGGGGCCAAAGCCCCAGACTTTTCGCCCCCCCCTGCCCCAAGTCGGGCCGCTGGATCGCGGCCATCGCAACTACAGCGAGCGCACGAAGTAGCGCGCGCGCTCGCGCCACAACTCCGCCATCGTCTTCATCTCCCCAAGCGCTGAGGCGAACGCCAGCGAGGCGCTGGCCTCATGAGGAAACGTTGCAAACCCCTTCACCGCAAGCTGACGCATGAAGGCGCATAACGCAGCGTCAGCTTCAGTCAACCGTTGAAGGCATTTGTCCATCTCTCGGATTACCGACGCTGCATCGGGTTGCTGCAGGCGCTCGGCCGTAGCCTTGTCGCGCAGGTGCGCTACACGCTGCGCCAGGAATGGCACACCCGCGCGCAGCGCAGCAAGGTTGCGCCGCGCTTCGACGTGCTGCGCCTGCAACTCGCGCAGCTCATCGCGGCGAGCGGGAATCGGGCGGCCTTCCATGACTGAACGCAGGTTCTGCAGGGCTTCGTCGGGTGTCTCCGCGCCTGGTGGCGAGGATCGCAATTGCGCCTCCAGCTCCTCAACACGCCGCACGGCATCATCGAAAGCCGCCTGTGCCGCAGCCTGCTCGACGATAGCCGCGCGGTATTCCAGCTCAACGGGGCCCATCTCCAAGTCGGTGGCGATCATTTAGATGCCTCCCGCAGCCCTGGTGCGCTGCCTGTCGATCTCTGCCTTCACACGCGCCAGCATGGCCCG
>JAEURB010000035.1 GCA_016788435.1 Anaerolineae bacterium
ATGTATCCGGCCGGCAGCAGGCACACCAGCGCCACGTAGATCAGCGCCCAGGGCAGCGCCGCCTGCAGCGAGCCGGTGGCCCGCAGCGCCATCGGAACGGCCAGCGTCCCCCATACGACCGGGGGGCTGAGAATGTCGGAAAGTACGCGCGCCCACGTGGGGTGGTTGACAGAATCGTTCGCCACAGAAGGCCTTTTTGAGGGCAAAATGCGCGTGCCATTCTAGCACAGAAAGCGCCGGGGAGAGGCGGCTTTCGCGCGCGCGGCGGGTCAGTCCACGTCGTCCACGTTGGTGGCCGTAATCACCGGCCCAGGCGGCACAATCAGCGTTTCCGGCATCGCCGAGCCAGCCAGCAGCCGGATAGTGGCGTTGACGGCTGCCTGGGCGACGCTCTCGCGGTCAACCGAAACCGACGCGCGCAGGAAGTGGCCCTGCCGGATGTACTCGCGGGCCAGCGCTTCGGCATCTACGCTTGAGATAACGATGTCATCGGGGTCTATCCCCGCTTCTTCCAGCGCCTGAATCGCGCCGAACGACCCGGCGTCGTTGAGGCTGAGGATGGTGTTGAAGTCGAGGCCCTCTTCGAGCGCCGCCTTGACCGATGCATAGCCGAGAGGCCGCGTTCCGCCCAGGCGGTTGCCGACCACGACGCTGTCTGGCGCAACTTCGAGCGCGCCATCGCGCAGGCCGTTGACCCGATCCACGATGATCTCCATATCCGGGTAGTCGAGGATCAGGATGCGCCCCTGCCCGGCGAACATCTCGTTGATTAACTCGCCCCCGGCCTGGCCCGCCTGAACCCCCATTTCGTAGTCGTCACCTGAAATCAGGACGCCGCCAAAACTGGGGATGTGGGCCGCCAGAAAGACGATTGGGATTCCCGCCTGCTGCGCCGACGTGAGCGCGCCGTGCAGCAGGGTGATATCGAGCGGGCAGACGATAAGCGCCACGGCGCCGTCTGTTCGCGCGCGCTCAACCAGCGTGATCTGGCGGTAGGGGTCCTGGGCGCTGTCATACACGCGGAAATCCAGCCCGTACTGAAGGGCCAGATCGCGCATTTCGCGGGCCTGCGTCGCGTGGTATTCGCTGTCTTGCGTGCAGGCGATGTTGGCGATGAAGCCCCGGTCGCCCACTGCGCGAACCGCCTGGCTGATTTCGGCCGGCGCGGGAATTGCGATTTCCGTCTCGCCCACCGATTCCGGCACGATGGTCGGGCGGCTGATGACGACGGCCGGTTGATTACTCAGTACAGCCAGCCCGATCAGGAGGAGGGCCAGCACCAGCCCGGCGGCTGCCAGCCCCGCCCACAGAATCGTGCGGTGCGCGGGTTGGCGGGGCTCGTTGGCCCGCCGCGCGATGGCGGTGGGCGGCGTTTCGGCCGCGACCTCGGTCGTTTCGCTCACCGGGCGGCCGGCTGGCGTGCTGACCGGAATGGCCGGGTTTGAACTCGAATGAACCTGCCGGCCCAGCGCCGTGTTCAGCGCCTGAATCATCTCATCGGTGGACTGGTAGCGGTCAGCGGGCCGCTTCTGAAGCGCCTTGAGGATGACTTCCTCGATGGCGGCCGGCAGCGCCGGGTCGAACTGGCGCGGCGGCACCGGCGCTTTCTCCAGGTGGTCGTAGATGATGGCCGCCATGTTGGTGTCGCTGCTCTCGAACGGCGCTCGGCCCACCATCGTGTGATAGAGGATGACACCCATACTGTAGATGTCTGATCGCGGATCGAGCGATTCGCCGCGCAGCTGTTCGGGCGACATATAGGCGGGTGTGCCGACGATGTGGCCGTCGCGCGTTAGCTCGACCGAGCTTTCCATCAGCTTCGCCAGCCCGAAATCGGTGAGATAGGCGTTGCCGGTATCGTCGAACAGGATGTTGCTCGGCTTCAGGTCACGATGGATGACGTTGTGCCGGTGGGCATAGGCCAGCCCGCGCGCCGCCTGCGTGAAGATATCCGCGCCGCGTTCGCGTTCGGGCGGGCCGCTGCGCAGCAGGTCGGCCAGCGTTCCCCCGCGCAGCAGGCGCATGGCGATATAGGCAAAATCACCGTCAATGCCGTAGTCAATCACCGGCAGGATATG
The DNA here is from genome assembly GCA_016788435.1 of Anaerolineae bacterium. Taxonomy (GTDB): domain Bacteria; phylum Chloroflexota; class Anaerolineae; order Aggregatilineales; family Phototrophicaceae; genus Flexifilum. Next base: position 2,079 of record JAEURB010000035.1, read on the forward strand.
AATATGTTCGAGGCTGGCGATCAGGTTGGCTTCCTGCGCGAAGCGGCGGCGGAACTCATCGTCCTCTGCCGAAACCCCGTCCAGGCGAATCACCTTGAGCGCGACGGCGCGATTCACCGAAGGCTGCAGCGCCCGATAGACCGTCGCCATGCCCCCGCGCCCGATGCGCTCCTCGACTTTGAATCCGGCGATCTGACTGCCGGTGACCAGTTCCTGCTGCATGGTGGCTCTGATAGAGTGCAGTGCCGGGTTACTTTGATGCGCGCGCAGTGTAACACTATGAACAACAACGAGTCCAATTTCCGTGGCTGTTACAGGCGCTGCCTTCGTTCGCGGGGCTGCAGGTGGTAACAGGGACAATACTGACCGGCAATCGGCCTTTAGTGATTCAGGGGATGCGTATTACATGTGACGGGCCAGCGCGGCCGGGCTGCGCGTGCCTGATCACAGCCTGACGACAGCGTGCGGGCAATTCTCGCCGGAAGGGGATGCGGCGCAGTACAATCAGGCTGGCATCATGTGCCTGATCTGGAAGCAGGTTGGATGGACACGACGGCTCTCCGCGTGTTGATTGTGGACGACGATGCGGCCACGCGCTTCGTCTACCAGCAGGTGCTGGAAGTCCTGGGCCTGTCGCTCTACGAGGCGGCTTCGGGAGACGAGGCGATTCGAGTCCTCAGCCACGATGCGCCGGATCTCGTCGTTCTCGACATGCTGCTGCCAGGCGTGCCGGGAACGGACGTCCTCTCGCACATTTACCGCTCGCCCCACCTCGCCGAAACCCACGTGCTGATCATCACCGCGCATCACTCATGGGCTGGCCTGACGCTGCGCGAAGGCGACCGCATCCTCTACAAGCCGGTGTCGCCGCGCAGTATGCGCCAGGCCGCGCAGGATGCGCTGCAACTGCCGCCGGCCCACTGAACCCACTGCAACCCCCTGGTGGTTTGCTGCGTATACGAAGCTGTATTGCAGAAAGCAAGGAGGGGCATCTCATGTGGGGTATCGTCATTCTCATTCTCGCGGGCATCGGCCTGCTGGTCATTCTCCCGTCAGCGGTGAACCTGCTGCTCGGCCTGATCGTCCCGGTGCTGATCTGGGCGCTGGTTGGCTGGTTGACCGGTTATCTGATGCGTGGCCGTGGCTATGGTGCGCTTTACAACGTCCTGCTTGGCGTTGGCGGCGGCGTTCTCGGTAGCCTGATCTTCCGCCTGTTCAACCTGCAGGGCATTGGCGACCTCTGGCTGATTGGCAATGTGATCGTCGGTGTGGCTGGCGCGCTGGTTCTGATCTACGGGGTGCGCCTGTTCAGCTCGAACAAGGCATTCGGCAAGTAAGGACTTCACCCCGCCCTCTTCCGCGCAGGCACAGAGCAGCGCGGGGAGAGGGGCATTGCGCTGGTGTGCAGCA
>JAEURB010000050.1 GCA_016788435.1 Anaerolineae bacterium
TGCTGCAATCCCGGCTGCCACTACCGCCCCTCCGAGCAAGGCCTCGAAGGTCAGATCATCGGTCTGCTCGGCGTCAGCTTCGGCTTCGGCGCCTAACCGCGTTTCGAAGTCCGGCTCATCGGCTGATTCGGCCTCCTCTTCAGGCATGGACGCCGCAACCTCGGATGCAGTCTCAGCGCCGAACAGGGTTTCGAAGTCAGGCTCATCGGCTGATTCGGCCTCATCGTCAGGCGCGGATGCTGCAATTCCAGCCGCCACACCCGTCCCACCGACCAACGCCTCGAAGGTCAGATCATCGGCTAGTTCGGCTTCAGATTCGTCCTCTGGTTCAGGCGTGGACGCTACAAACTCGGATGCCGCCTCAGCGCCGAACAGCGTTTCGAAGTCCGGCTCATCGGCTGATTCGGCGTCTGCTTCAGGCGAGGACGCTGCAAACTCAGACGCGGCTTCAGCGCCGAACAGGGTTTCGAAGGCCAGATCATCCGTCGGCTCAACTTCTGACTCGGTTTCGCCCTCTGGCCCGGAGGCGGAGTCCGCAAACAGAGCTGCAAGGGCCAAGCTATCCGCCAGTTCGGGTTCTGGCTCAATCTCAGGCGCGGGGACCGCGGTCATCGCCTCGATGGTCAGATCATCGGCTGCGGGGGCTTCAATCTCCTGTTCAGGCGTACCCGACCCAAACATGGCTGCAAGGGCCACGCTATCCGCCAGTTCGGGTTCTGGCTCAATCTCAGGCGCGGAGACTGCGGCCATCGCCTCGACGGTCTGATTATCGGCTGGCGGGGCTTCAGCTTCTGGATCGGGGATGGACGAGGCGAACATGGCCGCGAGGGCCAGTTTGTCTGCTGGTTCGAGTACTGGCTCGCCTTCAGGAGTAGAGGCAATATCCATCGCCTCGCTGGTCAGATCGTCGGCCGCCACAGCAGCTTCCGGCGCGGCGTCAGGTTCGGCGGCTGAGTCGTCCTCCAGAAGGTCGCCGAACAGCACATCGAAGGACAGGTCAGCCGCGGGTTCCGCTTCAGGCTCGGCCTCAGGCGCTGTCGCAGCCTGAGCTTCCGCCAAATCGCTGAACAGAACATCGGCAGTTAGTTCGTCCGCTGGTTCGGCTACGGTCTCCGCTTGGGGCTGGGACGTCACGAAGCCGGCTGCTCCACCCGCCATGAGGGCCGGGCCAAGCAGTTCGTCGAAGTCCGTTGCGGCCGGGGCTTCAGGCTCAGGGGCGGCAGGCGCGGCGGGAGTTTCTGCCACCTCGGCCGGCGCGTCGTTCAGGAACTCGTAAAGATCGGGTTCGTCCACCGGTTCGGGCGGCGCGGGCCGGTCGAAACCAAAGGCGGCCTGCCAGTCCTCCTCGGACTCGCCAGCCGCTGCTTCCAGCGAGGGGTCGAGCGTCGCCGCGCCGGAATCGGGCGCACCGACATCCGCCACCATCCCTTCCAGCTCGGTCAGCCAGTCCTGGGTGGTCTGGTTGTCCATCAGCGGGGCGGATGATGCTTCGGGGGGCGGGGCCAGAAACTCATCGAGTTCCGGCTCGTCAATGTCGTCGTCCGGCGGGACTGCTTCTTCCCCGGCAGTAGACACCCATTCGAAAACCGGCTCGTCGAAATCACCCGTACCGGCAGCGGCGGCCGCCATAAGGGCCTCAGTGGCGGCATCGAGCGCGGGCGACTCAACGGTTTCGGCCGGTTCGGGCGCTGCCTCCATATCAAATGGGAAATCATCGGATACCACAGGCTGGGTGCTGGCTTCGCCGCCCTCGCCGTCACCCGCCCAGTCCGTCAGATCCGGCAATTCATCGCCCATGTCAGCAGGCAGCGCACCGGCCGCAAATGGACTGTCGGCCCATTCGGCAGGTTCAGGAACGGGCGCGGCTGGCGGCTCATCACCGAGTTCGCCGGTCTCCATAAACCAACCGGGCAATTCTTCCTCGCTGATTTCCTCGAGGCCGAGAAACCAGCCCGGCAGCGATGCCGCGTCCTGCAGCGCGCTCGTTCCGGGCGCAGCGGCAGGCGACTCCTCGATCTCAGCCGTGAGGTCTGGCAGGTCCTCTTCGACATCGTGCGGCTGGGCCAGCTTCTTCTGCCAGGCTGCCCACTCATCATAAGTCAACGCCGCGTCGGCCGCGTCGGGTGGCGCGGCGGGGCTTTCTACCCAGTCGGCCGCATGGGGCGCGTCTGCAGGTTGCTGAAGCTCGCCGGTTCCTTGCAGCCAGGGCGGAAGTTCAGGGACAGGCATCATCTGCGTTGGAGCATCCTCGCCGGAGGGCGGGGATGGGCGCGGTGCAGGCGGCGGAGGCAGCCCGGAAGGAGGTGGCGGGAGGGGCACTTCAGTGGCCGGTTCGGCCGGTTCATCCGCACCCTGCAGCCACGGCGGAAGAACCACCGGTTCGGGGGCTTCGTCATCGCCGGGCGGCGGAACCGCCGGTGGCAGTCCCTGATCAGCGCTCATCGTGGCTCATTCCCGGTATGCCCGATCCTGGCCGATGATCACGCGAACGGCCGTGACAATAACGCCCAGCGCAATTCCGATCAGCAGGCCGCGTGCACCGGCACTGGCCGGTACCTGCAGCATCCAGTCGCGCACCCCGGCCAAAATACCAAGTCCCTCGAAAGGCAGCGCGCCCACGAGCACGATCAGCAAGGCAGCCGTGAACAGAACAGCCGCCCACGTCACCCGCTGGCGCATCAACCGGTACGCGCCATAAACCAGCGCGAAAACCAGCAGCGCGGCGAGCGCGGCTTCCACCGAACGCTGCGCATCCTGCACGAGCGCCCGGTTCGCATCGTCCTCGCCCAACAACCACAGCGCGATGACCAGCAGGAAGCTGATCAGCAGCACCAGACTGTAAAGCGCCCCGCGCTGACGGCCAAGAACGCGCCGGATATGGACATTGAGCAGATTGAGGACACCGATCAGCAGCGTGAGGCCGGTCGTGACCAGCGCGATTTGCAGCGCGAGGCTGGAAAGGCCGCCAAAGAAGCCGGTGAGCAGGCCAACCAGCGTCATCAGGCCGACGGCTATCACAATCGCAGTCGCGGTGACGGCATACAAACGGCGCACGGCGCTAGCTCCCCCCACCCAGCAGGCCGCCCAGGAGGCCTGAGATCGTCCCGTTGGAGAGCGCGTCACCCACCGTCACGATGACGGTGAGAATGAGGAAGGCGATGATCACGCCGCGCAGCAGATCCTGAGCGATCACGCCGCCGAGCGCCGCCGCGCTGTCGCCCAGATAGGCCCCCGCCGCATAGACTTCCTCGCCGAGGAGCGCCTGGTCGGCCATCGCATAGGCGACCGCCTGCCCCTCGAGTTGATCGCTGGTGGCCATAGAAGCCGCCCGCGCACGCTGCGAGGCCAACAAGGGCAATGCCAGTTCGGTTCCAAACCCGCCGGCGAACACGTTAAAGGCCGAACGTTCGTTAGCCATGACACCAGTGATCGCCCCAGCGAAGGCCAGCGAACGCGCCCCGCCAGCGTACCATTGCACGGCAGGATCGAACGCGCCACGTGGGGCCGCTCCACGTTTACGCAGGGCGGCTTGCAGCGTCCCATAAGCCATCGGGATAGCCGTAGTTTCGCTCATCGTCACGGCCGGTGCTGTGCCACCGACGCTTGACCGCAGGCTGATCTGATACAGGAGTTCGTTGGCGGCGAGGGCCGTCGCACTGGAAGGGCCGCCCAGACCCGAACTGCCGAGCGAGACGTGCAGCCCCTGCCCTTTTTCGATGGCGAGGCCAATCTGGCCGGGCAGCGCCTGATAGCCGGAAATCGCCCGAATCGGGAAGGCCGCCCGCTTGCGGCGCACGAACTGTGAGCCAATCGCCAGCGTGGCGAAGGCAATCACGATGATCAGGATCGAGAATGTTTGGACTGTGGGGTCCACTACCCTCTCCCGTCAGTCACGTGGCGGCGCAGGCACATCGCGCAGGGCGGCGCGCAGCGCGCGAACGCCCCCGGCAGTTTCCAACGTCGCCGCCAGGTCACCCGCAGCTTCGCGCCACGACGCACGAGCCAGGCCCATGACCGGCTGCACGATCCATAACGCTTGCGCCCCCAGAATGGTCAGCGGTTCGAATGCATCGAGCAGGGCGGCGGCCGGCCCCGCCAGCCCGCGCGCCTGAAGCTGCGCGATGAATGCCACAACCGGCGGCGAAAGCGCCTCCGCAGGCGAAGTCCGGTTCTGATTCATGAAGTCAGTATAGCGCGAACTTAGCGCCCGAAGAATAAGGCTGCCAGACTCATCCGTTGATTCTTCATGCAGCCCGTCTACAATCGGGCGCATGTTGTGCACACGACACATTTAGCCGAGTTCCGGGGAGCCGTTACCATGGCCAGCCATAACCTGATCGCCGTACGCCTTTCGACCAAGGAGCAGGTGAAAGACCTGTACCGGCAGTTGCATGAGATTGATGTTGCCGACGATAACCTGAAGATTGTGGACGCCGTTGGCGCTTCAAAGAACGAGAAGGGCCACATTGACATCGAGCAGACCCATGACGTGACCGCGACCGAGGGCGTGCTGGGCGGCGGTTTCGTCGGCATGGTGGTCGGCGTCATGCTCGGTGGCCCGGTTGGCCTAGTGGCTGGCGCGGTGGCTGGCGGCGCGCTCACTGGCCTCTATGCCAAGCTGCGCGACAGCGGCATCAACGACCGTGAAATCCGCGATCTGGCGCGCGAACTCCAGCCCGGGCAAGCCCTGCTCTTCATCCTCTACGAAGGCGAAGTGCCGGCCGAAGCGCTCGCGGCGATGCGCGAATTCAACGCCGAACTGGTCCACTCCGAACTGCCGGACGACGTGCGCCAGCAGGTGACGGATGCGCTGGCGGGGGTCGAACCGGCCGCCGCCGCTGCGGCAGCGGTAGCGCTAACCGTCGCGGTCGCTGAGGATGCGACCGGCAGCCCCGATCCGTCTGTCTACAATGCCGTACCCGGCGCGCCCGGCGGTGAGGTGTACTAGGTGGCGGTTGTGGCCGTTTGATGCGAAGGGCGCAGCCGTGTGCTGCGCCCGTTTTGTTTACCCCTCGTACACCAGTTCGCCGCCCACATAGGTTTGCATTACGCGGATGCCGGGCAGCGAAGCTGGATCGGTCGCCAGCGGGTCACCATCGAGCACCACCATATCCGCCCACTTGCCGGGCGTCAGGCTGCCCCGGTTGGCGTCGTCTCCGCTGGCAGTCGCCCCGCCCATCGTGTAGGCATAGAGCGCCTCGGCGGCCGTGATGGCCTGTTCCAGTGCTATCGGCTGGCCGGTGCTGTCGAGGCGGTCGAGCGCGGCCTTCATCCCGGTCAGTGGGCTGTCATCGGCCACCACGGGCGCATCGGAGCTGAGCGCGACCGTCAGCCCGGCGTTAAGCATGGCGCGCACCGGAAAGCAGCGCGGGTAAAACACATCAGGCAGGTAGCGGCGGTAGGTTTTGCCCAGCGCGTAGAGGAAGATAGTCTGCGGCACGGCGATCAGGTTCAGTGCGCGGGCGCGCTGAAGGTGTTCGGCGGAAGGCAGGCCGAGATGCTCGACGCGATGACGCAGGCTGCCATCGGGCTTGCGCGCATTAAGGCGTTCGTAGGCCGTGATGACCTGCTCAATGGCCACGTCGCCAATGGCGTGGGTGGCGATGCGGAAACCTGCCTCGTGCGCCTCCCACATCAGTTCAAACAACGCCTCGTCCTCAAAGCGCAGAACGCCGCGGTTGCCAGTCTCCTTATAGGGCTGGCTGATGGCGGCCGTCGCGCCGCTCAATCCTCCGTCGGCGAAGAACTTGACACCGTCCACGCGCAGGAAATCGCTGTTGAACCGTTCGGGCAGCGGCAGGGTTTCCGTACCACCATCCGGGCGGCGAACCGGCAGGCCATTCACGCGCACCGCCAGCCCGCCCTCGCGCTCCAACTGACGGTACACGCTAAGGTGCAATGGCGTGAGCAGCGGGTCGGTGGCGCTAGTGATGCCGAGCGCCAGTTGATGCTGGTTGGCCGCCTGTATCGCCTGTGAAAGCGTCGTGTGGTCTACATCGGGGATGACGCGCGCCACCAGCCCCTGCGCCGTCTCCTGGAGCAGGCCGGTTGGCTCACCATGTTCATCGCGGACGATCACGCCGCCGGGCGGATTGAGCGTGTCCCGCGTGATACCGGCCAGTTCCAGCGCGCGGCTGTTGGCAACGATCATGTGGCCGCAGGTGCGGGTAAGCACAATCGGGTGCTGGATGCTGGCTTCGTCAAGGTCGGCGCGGGAAAGGTGGCGGTGTTCCGGCAGTTCGGCCTCGTTGTAGCCGCGGCCGGTCAGCCAGACGCCGGGCGGCGTGACCAGTGCCCGCGTCTGAAACGCCCGGATGACGGCCGGAATATCCGGTGCTGCTGCGCCGCGCGCATCCACCTGCACGGTCAGCAGAAGGCCCAGCTTCCAGATATGCACGTGGGCATCGTTGAAGCCGGGGATCAGGGTACGGCCCTGCAAGTCCACCCGCCGCACCCGCGCACCGGCTGGCGCGCCAATCAGGTCACCGGCATAGGCGATGCGACCATCAAAGCCAACTGCCACGCACTCCGGTTCGGGGTGCGCGGCATCCATGCTGTGAATGATGCCGTTCTGAAAGAGAAGCATGGCAGGAGTTCCTTCACTCGGCGCGCCCGGATTCGCCGGGTGGCAGCTCACCATGCGGGCATTGTACCGGAAAGCGTACGGCCCGGTAGCAGAACCCGGGCCGCGCGAGACTGGATAAACCGCTGCTACCGCCCGCCTAAATCGAAGGCAGCATCGCTCGTGGCTTGGACTCGCCGTTCTTGCCGGGGCTGGCCGTGGCCTCGGGCGCATCAGACACATTCGGCGCGTCAGTCGCTTCCGGCGAAGCTGTGGGGGTGGCTTCTGGCGCGTCGGTCACTTCCGGCGCATCGGTCACTTCTGGCGCGTCGGTCGCTTCTGGCGCGTCAGTGGCTTCTGGCGTCTCCGTCGCTTCGCTCAGTTCTCCTGGTAGCAGATAGGGCGTTTCGGCCGGACCGCACTCAGTCACCGCCGAATAGCTACCGGCCAGGAACGGCGCGAAGACGTCGGTCGTCACGGTCAGATTGACATTCAGGGCGGCCAGGTTCGTTTCCTCGTCACACGTCAGCGGGAAATCAGCGCCGCCGACGAACATCGCGCTGGCCCCCGGTTCGAGCGTGCCGGTATCCCACGAGTTGATCGTACAATCGAAGCCATTTCCGTCGGCAATCTCGACGTAGTACCACCCGCCGTCGGGGTAGCAATAGATGCCCCCTTCGCCCTCTTCGGGCGGAATATCACCCGGCAGGCCCAACTCGGGCGGGAAGACGCCGCTCATCACGATACCGGTCAGCGTGGTGGTGCTGATATTGGTGACTGTGATCTGGATATCCAGGCCAAACATCAGGCTTTGCGGCTGGAACCAGCCCGCACCGGGCAAACTCGCCGCGGCCAGTGGGCCACCAAGGGGGAACAAGATCGCATTGGTTTCCACCGACACATAGTCAAGCGGATTGATGACGGGCGTATCAGTCGGGATGACCGGCCACGGCGTTTCAGTGGGCATCGGTGACGGCTCGGGCGTGGCGGTGGGCGGCGGTGGGTAGTAGACCGCCTGCGGAGTCGGGGTCATGATATCGAGCGGGTAGATGAGCGGGAAGTCGTCCACCAGCGAGAACTCTTCGCGGAACTCCGGCGGAATCTGCTCCGGTTCCGTCCAGCCGCCGCAGAGGTAGGTCACCGACTGGTCGTTGGCTTGCCCGTCCGAGCCCAGGTTCGATGGTTCGGTGAGGCAGATCGAGCTTTGGTAGCCTTCGGGAATCTCGGTCACCGTCCCGTCTTCGCTGGTGATAATGGCCTTGCCATCAATGACGGTGATGCGCAGCAGGCCGCCGACGCCGGGCTGCCCCTGATATTTCGCGCCGTCCTTGGCCGCATCAATCGGAATGGTTTCCAGAATGACCGACGAGCCGAGCGAGATGTTGGCGCCGTTGGCGTTAATGTTGACGGTGTAGTTCTCCGGGCCTTGCACCACGAGGGCGGAAGGCGCGACACCGCACTGCGCCCCACCAATACCCGTCCGCAGGTAGAAGGCCTGCATCGGCGTGAAGGAACTGCCGGGCTGATAGACCGGAAGAGCATCCACCGCGGCATCGGCTGCCAGCGCTTCGCGGGCCACCCAACCGAACTGCTGGCCCACCGTCACGCGCACATACGCGCTGCCTTCCGACAAGGCATCGGCCAGTACGGATTGCCCGGCAGTCACGCTGAACCCGGCAGGAGCATTCTGATCTGCCGCGGCAAAGACCGGCGCATCGGCCACCGCCGCTACCGAAACCGGCGGAACCGGCTGGAATGCGTTGGCCGGGTCCACGGCGCTTTCGACCTCGGCCCCGCCCACGAGCATGAACAGCGCGTTCTGACCCGGCAGCGCGCCCGGCATGTTGGCCTGCACGCTCAACACCGACACGCCCCATTCGGTCAGCGCATCATTCAGTGGCGAGGTTTCGATGGAGCGGAACAGCCCGAGGTCGGCCATATCGCCCTGGGCCGCGAAGAAATTGGCTGGCTGCTCGCTGGTGAACTGCGAGAGTACCTGATTGTTGCCGTAGCAAGCGCTGTTACGGCCCTGACCGGCACAGTAGGTGTTGACGGCCTGCAGGGCCTGCGTCACCAGATCCGGACAGGCGGACATTTCGGCCACCTGGGCCACAACGACTGCGCCAGCCAGAAGCAGGAACATGACGGCAATCGTCAGCAACAGAACAGGTCGGTGGTGCTTTAGCATGACGGCCTCACACACTACTGGTAATGAATACATCCTTATCTTACCGCCGAACCGCTCGAACCATTCGTAAATAAAAGACTCGAACTCAACTTCTCTGCGCAAACCCGGCGGCGCACCGATCCAGTTCATCACAATTGGCTATCTGCACATGGACTATTGCGTGCAACAGCATCCTCGCCATAATCCCGGCCTTTCACCAAAGGACGGGTCATGCTCGATTTCTTTCTGCGCGGCTTCACGATTGGCCTGAATGCTGGCCTGCTGCCCGGCCCGATGCAAACCTATCTGGCGCAAACCTCGCTGATTTACGGCTGGCGGCGGGCGATGATCGGCGTCGTCTCGCCGCTGGTCGCCGATATCCCCGTCATTCTGCTCTCCGTCCTCGTCCTCAGCAATGTATCCGACACGGCCATCCGCCTGCTGCGCATTGGCGGGGGCGTGTTCATTCTGTGGCTGGCCTGGGGCTCGCTGAAAAGCATTCGCGCAGGCGTCTTGATCGGTGAAGGCGCGCCGGTGGATGTCACGCTTAGCCGTGGGATGCTGTTCCGGCGGATGGTGGGCGTCAACATCTTCAGCCCGGCCCCCTGGCTGTTCTGGAGCACGGTCAACGGCCCGCTGCTGATCGAGGGCTGGCGGCAATCTCCGCTGGCCGGCGTGGCCTTCCTGATCGGTTTCTACGGCACGCTGATAGGCGTGTTCGCGCTGATCGTGCTGGCTTTCGGCTGGCTGCGCGGCATCAACCCCAAGGTCACCCGGTCGCTGATGATGGCGGCCACCGCCCTGCTCGTCTTGATCGGCATCAGCTTCATTCTGCAAGGCCTGGTCGTGATACAGTAGGAGAGAGTTACGAGTGCTGAGTACTGAGTGAAGTCGCATGAGTTCGCAATGCTCAGTACCCAGCACGGAGATCTCAGTCGTTCGTACTCAGCACTCAGCACTCAGCACTTTCTTCTGGAGGTGTAATGTCCGATGACCGCATCGAACGGGCGCTGATAGGCGTTGCCCGCCGCTATGCTCCACCGCTGGCCCCGCCCGGCTGGAAGCAGCCCGGTGACTATCGCGGGTCACTGGCCGATCTGGCGCGCGCGCTGGCGGAGAATGGCGCGCTGGTGACGGTGGTCGAAGCGCCCGCCAGCCAAAGCGCGCTGGTCACGCCGCTGTGGACCGAGTCGCTGACGGCGCTCTACACCTGCCTCAGCCGCGCGCTGTTCCCGTCTTCAACCGATATTCAGGCCTTCTATGCCGAGCCGGGCGAACCGCCGATCCTGCTGCTGGTGGGCGCGTCTATCCCGGTCATCATGGCGCTGACCGGCTACGTGCTGCCTTATGCAGCGGCACGGCACGGCGCAAGTCCGCCGGATCAGGAGGCCGTTACCTTGTTTGATGCCGTGCTCGAATGGCTGGAAGCGAGTGATCTGGAGCGCGTGGATTACCTACGCGTACGCAACGAAGCGGTGGAACTGCTGCGCCCGCTGCTCGACAGCCCGGCGCGGCCGCGCGCACTCGCTCCCGCTGCGCCGGATGCGCCAATTCCGGCCCGCACCCGCCCTGCCCCGGGCAGCCTGCCTGAAGCGAAACCGGCTGGCTCGACGCCGCCGCCGATGACCCTGCCCGAAGCCGCCTCAGCGCCACGCCCTGCCCCGGCGAATCTGCCCAAATCAGGCCCGCCGCGCCCGCCGCTGCCGGTCGTCTTTGAGCCGCCACCGCGCCCGGTTCGGCGCCGTCCGCCGCTGCCGGAGTAGAAGAGAAAGTGCTGAGTGCTGAGACCTGAGTGCAGAGAGAGCGCCATTCGTGTTGGTTCGGCCTCCCTCGTTTAGATGGAAGCCGAACAGAACGAGACTTAATGTAACCTGAGTTTCGGATAGCATTCCTCACGCCTCAAGCCCTGGTTGGCACACGAAAGAAACCTCACCCCCGAACCCCCTCCGAACACAGGAGAGAGGGAGAAAAGCGCCAGACAGGTTAGTGAACCTGTTACAATCCGGACGGCCGGACAGAATTGAAAGAGCCGGACAGACACTTGAGGGAGAAACCGGCCGGACAGCCGGACAGGATGGCGGACAACAGGCGCATCTCACCGCCGGACAGTACCTTTCCAGCATAGATCAGGCCGGGGGTTGGCAGGTGAACGCCGGGTGGACTGGAGTGTCGCAACGCAGCAGTGGCATGCGGGGATAACGAGAGATGGATGGGTGCTGCGAGAGAGTTGCTCGCCACAGGATGCAA
>JAEURB010000053.1 GCA_016788435.1 Anaerolineae bacterium
CTGACGGGAGAGGGTAGTGGACCCCACAGTCCAAACATTCTCGATCCTGATCATCGTGATTGCCTTCGCCACGCTGGCGATTGGCTCACAGTTCGTGCGCCGCAAGCGGGCGGCCTTCCCGGTTCGGGCAATTTCCGGCTATCAGGCGCTTCCCGGCCAGATTGGCCTCGCCATCGAAAAGGGGCAGGGGCTGCATGTTTCGCTCGGCAGCTCGGGCCTCGGCGGCCCATCCAGCGCGATGGCCCTTGCCGCCAACGAACTCCTCTACCAAATCAGCCTGCGTTCGAGCGTGGGTGGCACAGCGCCGGCCGTAACGATGAGCGAACCGACCGCCATTCCGATGGCCTACGGCACGCTGCAGGCAGCACTGCGCAAACGTGGGGCCGCGTCGCGTGGCGCGTTCGACCCGGCTGTGCAGTGGTACGCTGGCGGGGCGCGTTCACTGGCCTTCGCCGCGGCGATCACCGGCGTGATGGCCAACGAGCGCTCGGCCTACAACGTGTTTGCTGGCGGGTTTGGCACCGAACTGGCGCTGCCACTGCTGGCCTCACAGCGTGCGCGGGCGGCTTCGATGGCCACCAGCGATCAGGTTGAGGGGCAGGCGGTCGCCTTTGCCATGGCCGATCAGGCGCTGCTGGGCGAAGAAGTCTATGCGGTGGGGGCCTATCTGGGCGACAGCGCGTCGGCCCTTGGCGGCGTGATCGCCCAGGACGTATTGCGCGGCGTCATCATCGCTTTCCTCATCCTCACGGCCCTCGTGACGGTGGGCGATGCGCTGGCGGGCGGGGCGATCTCAGGCTTCCTGGGCGGCCTGTTGGGTGGGGGGAGCTAGCGCCGTGCGCCGTATATATGCTGCCGCCGCGACCGCAATCGTGATTGCCATCGGCCTGATGACGCTGGCCGGGCTGCTCACCGGCTACTTTGGCGGCCTGTCTTCCATTGCTCTGCAAATCGCGCTGGTCACAACCGGCCTCGCCCTGCTGATCGGCGTCCTCAATCTGCTCAATGTACACATCCGGCGCGTTCTCGGCCGCCAGCGCGGGGCGCTTTACAGCCTGGTGCTGCTGATCAGCTTCCTGCTCGTCATCGCGCTGTGGTTGCTGGGCGAGGACGACGCCAACCGGGTGCTGGTTCAGGATGCGCAGCGTTCGGTGGAAGCCGCGCTGGCCGCGCTGCTGGTTTTCGCGCTGGTTTACGGCGCGTACCGCCTGATGCGCCAGCGCGTGACCTGGGCGGCAGTTCTGTTCACGGCCGCCTTGCTGATCGTGCTGGTGGGCGCGCTCCCCATCGAGGGCCTGGGTATTCTCGCCGGGGTGCGCGACTGGATGCTGCAGGTGCCGGCCAGCGCCGGCGCGCGCGGCCTGCTGATTGGTATTGCGCTGGGTGTCATTGTCACGGCCGTTCGCGTGATCATCGGCCAGGATCGGGCATACCGGGAATGAGCCACGATGAGCGCTGATCAGGGACTGCCGCCGGTGGTTCCGCCGCCCGGAGATGACGAGGCCCGCGAGCCGGTGGAACTTCCGCCGTGGCTGCAGGGGGCGGATGAACCGGCCGAACCGGGCACCGATGCGCCCCTCCCGCCGCCTCCTTCCGGGCTGCCGCCACCAC
>JAEURB010000092.1 GCA_016788435.1 Anaerolineae bacterium
CGGCCGCGAGATCGTGGTGGACCTGAGCGACTCGCGGGTTTATGCCTACGAGAACGGCGTGCTGGTTCACAGCGTCCTCGGCTCGACCGGCCTGCCCGCCACGCCAACGGTGCAGGGTGACTTCCGCGTTCAACGCAAATACTTCGCGCAAACGATGAGCGGCCCCGGCTACTACCTGCCCGACGTGCCCTACGTGCTCTACTTCTATGCCGGGTATGCGCTGCACGGCACCTACTGGCACAGCAACTGGGGCCAGCCGATGAGCCACGGCTGCGTCAACCTGCCGACGTCCGAAGCCGAGGGGTTTTATAGCTGGGCCGATGTCGGTACGCCGGTGCGTGTGCAGGCGTAACCCATCGCGCACTCTCCGCAGGAATCGAACGGGCGGCCCGATTTGGGCCGCCCGTGTTTTGTCTATCGCGTGGAGTGCATTCCGCTTCAATCAGGGTGTGGTTGGCAGCCGTTGCACCATGCGCCAGGGGATGGGCGCTTCATAGCGCACGGGGATGTCCGGTGCTTGCCGGTGCGTGGCGGGTTTCATCACTTGTACCAGTTCGGGCGTATCCCCAGTCTGCGTCGCTACAGTTCGCGCCCGGTCCACCGCCGACAGAAATTCGGTCGCAATCTCTGCCAGAATCCCGTGAAGATTGCCGGTGTTGGCGCGCAACCAGCTTTCGCTGTAGCGGCCTCCAGCTACGTGGAGCGTGGGTTCGCTGATTGCGGCATGCGGCTTCGCTGGGGGCTGTGGTCGCCGGTTGATGGGGTCTCCGTGAACCATGGGGTGCATCTTTGGACTGGTTTGGGTTGCATCCTGAACACCGCGCAACCGGCAGCCTACTGTTCAGGTTCCGTATTATACCACACCGCAGATGGCCCCCGGTCTTACCCGGCATCCACCCGAATCAACGGCTTGCAGCAAACGTTGAAACTGGGCCTATGCAGAGGTTGCGCGCTCCATTATGCTTATTGAGCAATGTGGAACCATGCAGGCGATTTGGCCTCGTCCACATCAGTGTCGTGGTTAGGCACTGAATAGACCCCTCTGAGAATACAGAAACGCAGTCCTGCTGCTCCCTCTGTTTTCCCGGCGCGTATCAACAGGCTCCGCAGTTACTGGGTGTCGTACGCAGAACAAGGCTATCGGCAAACCCCAGATGCACAAGGAGCATTGAGAAATGGCACGCACGCAGGGTACCGTCAAGTGGTTCAACGCCGAAAAGGGCTTCGGCTTCATTTCGCGTGAGGGTGGCGAGGATCTCTTCGTTCACTACACCGAAATCCAGGGTTCGGGCTACCGCTCGCTGGACGAAGGCGCGAAGGTCGAGTTCGAAATCACCGACGGCAAGAAGGGCAAGCAGGCGAGCGCTGTGACGCTCGTCAAGAACTAGCACTTCAACCGCCCAACGAAAAAAGGCCGCCCCGAAATGGAGCGGCCTTTTTGTTTTGCTCATTTCCAGCGGGCGCCGCGCCTCTAGATAAGTAGCACGCCTTCCAGCCCCAGCGCCGCCGCGTTCGCCTTCATCGCGTCCAGCACGATCTGGATGTGCTCATCCAGCGGCACGCCCAGTTCCGCCGCCGCATGTTCGATCTCCTGGCGGTTTACCGGCGCGGCGAACAAGTGATCTTTCCACTTCTTCTTCACGCTCCTGAGCTCGACATCGAGGATGCTTTTGCTCGGCCGCACCAGCGCCACCGCGATCAGGAAGCCGGTCAACTCGTCCACCGCGACCAGCGCCTTCTCCATCGGCGTTTCCGGCGCGCAGCCGGTGATCTCCTCGGCATGAGCGAGAATGGCGCGAATGGTGATTTCGTCCACTCCGCGCTCACCCAGGATTTTACTGCCCATCACCGGGTGCCCTGCTTCGGCGACGTTCGGGTAACGCTCATAGTCGAAGTCGTGCAGCAGACCAACGACGCCCCACGCATCAGGATCACCACCGAAACGCGGCGCGTAGGCGCGCATAGCGCACTCGACGGCCAGCATGTGCCGCCGCAGCGACTCGCTGTGCGTGTACTCCGTCACCAGCGCCCAGGCTTCGGCCCGCTCCATCCTAGCCCCCCTCGTAAACGTTGACGCTGATGCCGATCGGCTCGCCGCCAACCAGCAATTGGCCCGGCGTGCGCAGTTCCCACAGGCCGGTTCGGAAGCCGTAGGTGGGCGGCGTGCGCCCCACAAATTCGATCACGGCCTCCTCGCCCACGTTCACCCGCTGCCGGATGAAGAAGTAGGGCGGGTTGGCGTTGAAGCTCTCGCCGCTGACGAACACCAGCGACGTGTTGCGCTCCCACGGGCAGGTTCCGGTGTTGAGCAGGCGTATCTGGCGGCGGTACTCCTGCCCGGCGAGGAAATAGCCCCCGTCGGGCGGCTCCTGGTCAATCACGCGATAGTCGTAATCGCAGGCCTGCACGGTCGCCGTCTGAAGCTGCATGATCAGCGTCGCCTGCACCATCGTTTGCGTCACGTCAGTTGTCGGCGTCAGGGTGATGGTCGGCGTCGGTGTAATCGTAAGCGAGGGCGTGACGGAAGGAGTCAGCGTCACCGTTGGCGTCACGCTCGGCGTAAGCGTGACGGTCGCGGTCGCGCTGGTGGTCGGCGTCGGCGTGATGGTGGCGGTGGGCGTGGCCGTCGGCGTGGGTGTCGGCGTTGGGCTGGCCAGCAGTGCCGCAAACGGCAGCCTGTCCCATTGGGTCGCCACGACGACGCCGGATACCAGAACGAGCAGGAGAATGAGCAGGCAGCCCGAACGCGACCAGCCGCGCGGGGGCGGTGCCTTCGTCTGGCTCTGCGCCGGCGGCGTTCCCTCTTTCAGCTTGAGCGTCGAGTGTTCGAGCGCCGGGGCTGTACTCCGGGCAGAGACCGGCGGCATGGGCTGCGTGGCGCTCTCCCAGATGGCCGGGCGCAATACGACCCCCGACAGCGGCTCTGGCGGTAACCCGGCTTCAATTCGCTCGATGTCGCTGATCAGTTCAGTGGCCGATTGATAGCGGTCACCCGGGTCCTTGGCCATCAGGCGCTGGATCAGGGTATCTACCGCTTCCGGCACGCTCGGGTTGCGGTCACGGGCCGAAGGTATCGGCTCATTGAGGTGCTTGAGCACGACCGACAGCGGCGTTTCGCCATCATACGGCAGCGTGCCGGCAGACATCTGAAACAAGATGACGCCGAGCGAATACAGATCGCTGCGTTCGTCGCCCGCGTCGCCCAGCCCCTGCTCCGGGGCCATGTAAGCCGGTGTGCCCACCATCGCCGTCGCCGACGTGCTGGCGGCCGACATCATGCGGGCGATACCGAAGTCGGTGAGGACGACGCGATGACCGCCATCCAGCATCAGGTTGGCCGGCTTCACGTCGCGGTGAATCATGTTCTGGCTGTGCGCGAAAGCCAGCGCCGCCGCCGCATCACGGGTGATGCGCAGCGCATCGTGAACGTCCATCCGCTGCCCGCTGGCATCCAGCCGCTCCAGCACATCCTTGAGCGTCGGGCCTTCGATCAGCTCCATCACCATGTAGTAGGTTTCCGTCTCCGGGTCGTTCTCGAAGTCGTAAACCTGCACGATGTTGGGGTGCTTCAGGCGGGCGATATTCTGGGCTTCGCGCAGAAAGCGGGCCGTGAACTCAGGGTCATCGGCGAGGAAGGGGTGCAGCAGTTTGATGGCGACATAGCGGTCAAGGCTGGCCTGGTGCGCGCGGTATACCTCCGCCATGCCGCCCCGGCCTAGCCGTTCCAGAAGTTCGTAGCGCCCAACCTTACGACCGTTCACAGCGAGTGCCGGCAGCCCCGTTTTCGGAGTCCATCGCAACGAGTATAGATGAGAATATTAGAAGAATCAAACCAACAGAAAACCTGGATGGCTTGCGTCCAAACACAAGCCATCCTCAGCCACGTTCCTTCCGCCTCAGCCGCCGGCGGCGATGCCCTGAATGCCGCCCTCCGTCATCGTTCGCGCATCGAGCGCCTTGGTCGCATCCGCATCGGTCATCAGGCCCAGTTCGACCACGATGTCCTTGATCGGGCGGTTCTCGGCCAGCGACTGCTTGGCCACCTTCGCGCCGTTCTGATAGCCGATGTACGGGTTGAGCGCCGTCACCAGAATCGGGTTCTTGGCCAGCCAGCCCTCGGCGCGTTCCTTGTTCGCCGTCAGCCCGATGGCGCATTTGAGCGTGAAGGCGCGCACCGATCCGATCATGATATGCATTTCCTCGAACAGGTTATGGGCCATGATCGGCATCATCACATTCAGTTCCAGCTGGCCGCCCTGCGCGCCCATCATGACCGTGAAGTCGTTGCCCAGCACATGGAACATGGCCATATCGAGCATTTCAGCCATCACCGGGTTGACCTTGCCGGGCATGATGGACGAGCCCGGCTGCACCGGCGGGCAGGTCACCTCAGCCAGGCCGGTCGTCGGTCCGCTCGACAGCAGGCGCACGTCGTTGGCGATGCGAATCAAGTCTTGCGCCATCGCGCGGATCGCACCCGAGAAGTAGACCGAGTCCGCGTGTGACTGCATGCCCTCGAACAGATTGTCCGAGGTGTAAAGCTTGAGGCCAGTCAGTTCGCTCAGTTTGGTCACCATGCGCGCATGATACTCGGCATGGGCGTTCAGGCCGCTGCCGTTGGCCGTGCCGCCAATCGGTATCCGGCGCAGGCTGTCGGCCGCCTGCTCGATCTTGTCCACACCCCGGCGAATGGCCTTGGCCCACGCGCCAACTTCCTGCCCCAGCCGAATCGGCACCGCGTCCTGCAGGTGGGTGCGGCCGCTCTTGACGATGTCATCCCACTCCTGCGCCTTCAATTCGAAAGCTTCGGCCAGCGCGATCAGCACGCCCTTCAATTCTTCCACACGCCACAGCGCACCAAGGCGGATGGCCGTCGGAATCGTGTCGTTGGTGCTCTGCGCCATGTTGACGTGGTCGTTGGGGTTGACCGGCTTGCGCTCGTCATCGAGCGCGCTGCCCAGAATCTGGTTAGCGCGGTTGGCGATTACCTCGTTAGTGTTCATGTTGTGGCTGGTGCCCGCGCCAGCCTGGAACGGGTCCACCACGAAGTGCTGGTTCAGCTTGCCAGCAATCGCCTCGTCGGCCGCCTGCATGATGGCGTCAGCGAGCCTGGCATCCAGCAATCCGAGATCCTTATGCACCTCGGCCGCAGCCCGCTTGATGGTCGCCATTGACCAGACGAAGGCGGGGTACGGCTTCAGGCCGCTGATCGGGAAGTTCTCGACGGCGCGCTGAGTCTGAGCGCCATAAAGCGCCCACGACGGCACCTGAAGCTCGCCCATCGAGTCTTTTTCGACGCGGAAATCACTCATTTTCAATCGCTCCTCGGCTAATCGGCGTACAAAACAGATGCGGGGAATTGTACCGCCTGCGCGCCGCCAACTGAAGCGGGAACGGTGTGCCAGAGCAGACCTTGCGGTTGGGGCATGCCAAACGAAAACGCCAGAGGGTCTCCTCTGGCGCTCTCGGTTAGGGCATTCTCAGGGCTAACGGGCCGCCGCGTACAGGCGGTTGACCTCGTCCCAGTTGACCACGTTCCACACCGCAGCCAGGTAGTCGGCGCGGCGGTTCTGGTACTTCAGATAGTAAGCATGCTCCCACACGTCCACACCGAAGACCGGCTTGCCGCCGTCCATCACCGGGGTGTCCTGGTTCGGCGTGCTGACAATCGCCACCGAGCCATCGGGGTTAGCGACCAGCCATGCCCAGCCGCTGCCGAAGCGCCCCATGCCAGCCGTCGCAAACTGCGCCTTGAAGGCGTCGAAGCTGCCAAACGACCTGTTGATGGCATCGGCTATCGCGCCAGTGGGTACACCGCCGCCGTTCGGCGACAGCAGCTGCCAAAAGAGCGAGTGGTTGGCGTGGCCGCCGCCGTTGTTGCGAACCGCCGTGCGGATCGCTTCCGGCAGGCCGGCCAGCCCGGTCAGCAGTTCTTCCAGCGACTTCGCCTGAAGCTCCGGGTGGCCTTCCAGCGCCTTATTCAGGTTGTTGACGTATGCCGCATGGTGCTTGTCGTGGTGAATTTCCATCGTCTGCTGGTCAATATGCGGCTCCAGCGCGTTGCTCGGATACGGCAGCGGGGCGAGTTCAAACGCCATGATGGCTTCTCCTGTACTGTTACGAAGTCGGCTCAATAATCGTTATTGTAGCACTACCCTCCCGCCGGGTCTGTATCCACAGACCATTTCTAACGATGATTGGGTGGCTATCTCACGAGATGCTAAGATTCGCGGCCTCTGCGCCCACTCAGGATGAGCCAGTCTATGACGAGCAACGGAATCCCTGCTCTGCGCGCGGCCCCGCCGGGTCGCGTCTATCTGGTGCTGCTGGCCGGCCTGCTGGCGGTTTCGCTCGGCGCGATTTTCGCGCGGCTGGCGCAGGATGCCGGGCTGCCCTCGCTGCTCATCGCCGCCGGCCGCCTGACCATTTCGGCGCTGCTGCTCACCCCGTTCGTGCTCATCAAACATCGCGGCCCCCTGCGTGAATTAGGCCGCCGCGACCTGACTTTGGCGGCCGGCGCGGGGCTGTTCCTCGCCCTGCATTTCGCCACCTGGATCGCTTCGCTCGAATACACCAGCGTCCTGATCAGCGTCGTGCTGGTCTCAACCGGCCCACTGTGGGTGGCGCTGCTCGAAGTCGTCTTCCTGCACGCCCGCCTTAACCGCCTGATCGTACTTGGCCTCGGCGTCGCCTTTGCGGGCGGGCTTGCCATCGCGGTGGCTGGTGCTGGCGGCGCGGAAGGCTCGAACCCGGCGCTCGGGGCCGTCCTCAGCCTGATCGGCGCGGTCACCTTCGCCTGCTATCTCGTCACCGGCCGCAAGCTGCGCGGCAAGCTGTCACTCTGGCCCTACGTTTGGCTGGTCTACTCGTGCGCCGCCGGCTTCCTGATCACGCTGGTCATCATCACAGGCACGCCGGTGCGCGGCTTCCCGGCCGAAGGCTACTTCTGGGTGCTGCTGATGGCGCTCTTCCCCCAGATCATCGGCCATACCTCGTTCAACTTCGCGCTGCGTTATCTGCCCGCCACTTACGTCGGCATCGCCGGGCAGCTTGAACCCATCGGCAGCGGGCTGGTGGCTTTGGTCGCGTTCGGTGAAGACCCCACGCTCGGCCAACTGGCTGGCAGCGCCCTGATCGTCGCCGGCGTGTTGCTGGCCACGCTCGGGCTGTCGAGGCGGCGCGAGAGTTGACGGGCAAGTTGCACCATTCGACAGCAGCGCGCTGCCATCGTATACTCGGGGCCAGTTCGCATCCCCGCAGTGAGCATGTTTGACCGGAAACCCACAGACCTATGGCCGCCCGATACTCATCTGTGCACATCGTCATCAATCCCGCCTCAGGCAAGAACCAGCCCATCCTGAACACCATCAACGATGTGATGAAGCATTACGGCGTGAAATGGGACGCCACCATCACCCATAAACGCGGTGATGCAACGGCGCAGGCGCGCGAGGCCATCGCCCGTGGGGCCGATTTGGTCGCTGGTTACGGCGGTGACGGTACCCAGCATGAAATCGCCAACGCGGTCATTGGAACCGGTGTTCCTATGGCCGTCCTTCCAGGTGGCACCGGCAATGGCTTCTGCACCGAAATCGGCGTTTCACACGACCTGCGCGAGGCGCTGATTACGATTGCCACCAGCGCGAAGGTGCGCCAGATTGATGCCGTCAGAATGGGCAGTGAATACTTCATCCAGCGTCTGTACACCGGAACTGAGCCGGAACAGCAAACCAGCCGCGAACTGAAAGACCGTTATGGGATTCTGGCCTATGCGTTTTCGCTCAAAGAGCAGACCAGTGCGGCTGTTCGGGCGAACTATCGGCTGACGATTGACAGGCAGGTTTTCGACCGTCAGGGAATCAAGTGCTATGTGGTCAACTCGGCTCGCACGGGAACGGGCATCACGATTGATCGCCCGGCGCGTGTGGACGATGGGCTACTGGACGTGTTTCTGCTGGACTGGACGTCTGTCGCATCGGTCACAGAGGCCCTCAAACGCCTGATCGTCAGCAATCAGGAAGGGTCTGGCCTGTATTCCTGGCGTGGCAGCGAGGTCACAATAGAAGCGACGCCCGATCGTCCGGTGTGGGCCGACGGGGAGCACCTTGGCAGTACGCCTGTTACTGCAGTCGTGATTCCAGGAGCGTTAAGCGTCATCGCACCCTGAGGCATCTCATGGCCCATGACATTTCCCAAATCACCGGTTATCTGTTCATCTCGTCGTGGCCCAAAGAACACCACGTTGAGGAAATCCTGTCGCTTAACGTCCGGCTGATTCTCTCCATGCACTGGATCAGGCCGGATCAGGCGCTCAATCACCCCCCGCTGCGAGTTCTGCACCTGCCCACCATTGATACGCCTCTAACACCTATGCCCATTTTTCAACTGCGGCGAGGGGTGAAAGCGGCGCTTCCTGTTATTCGTGATGACCGGGCTGTTCTGGTGCATTGCAAGGCTGGCGTCCACCGCAGTGTAGCGATGGCTTGCTGCGTGCTGATCGCGATGGACTACACGGCCGACGAGGCCATGCGGATAGTGGCCGAAAAGCGTCCGGTCGCCGATCCCTACGTTTGGTATATCGCGCGCCGAATCCGCCGTTTTGAAGCCACCTGGAAGGCCGATTCGCCGGTGTGAATGGCAGAGCGGCTACCCCGCCAATTCCATCCCCAGATACGTGCTGGAGCCGGGCCAGATTTCGGTCACGGGCTGGCTGGCCGGGTCGGCAGCCGGGTTGATTAGCGTCGCCAGCGTGCCATCCAGCGCCATTTCCTGCATCGTGTATTCCACCAGCAGGCGGAAATCGAGGTCGTTGCGCGGCGTCGCCAGCGACAAATACTCGCGCGAGAAGAACAGTGGGCGGCCGTCCGCATCACTGAGCAGGGCCAGCGTGTCGGGATTGCCGGTGATATGCGGGCGCAGGCGAATACTGTCACCAAACACGGCATCGAGATTGATGTCGGTCGCGGCCAGAATGGCGAAGGCCGCATCCTGATCATTCGCCACCTGATAGATATCATCCACGATGGCGCGGGCGGCCTCAGCCTGCGCGATCAGCACATCGCGTGAGGCCTGATCGTCAGAGAAGATGCCGACAGCCTTCCCGCGCAAATCACCAAAGCCGCCGATATTGCGGCTCGTTTCAACCATCAATTGCAGACCGTGCATCAGGTACGGGTCGGTGAAGTCCACCTGGGCCGCTGTATTCCAGTCGGCGGTCACCCCCACCGCCAAATCAGACTGGCCACTGGCGACCTGCTCAACCGGCGATTGCCCATTATCCGGCACAACGGCCACATTCACGCCCCAGCGCCGCGCCATTTCGTTGACGAGCGCGCGGTTGACGTTGTCCAGCATGCGTTGGCTTTGCGGCGCGTCGGCCGGTAGCTCACGCAGACCCGCCACCCGCAGCGTGTGATCGGCCAGCACGCGCGGCGCGGCGTACTGGGCCGGAAACGTTATCGTACCCTCAGCCTGAGCAGGTGTGGGGGCAGTATCGCCCAGATTGGCCCATGCCAGCATCGTGTTGAGCGGATAGTCCACGCCGTTAAAGTGCGCTTTGTGTATCTCGTTGAGCGTGCCCGTTGCGTATAGATACTGAAGCGTGCAATCTACCAGCCCACGCAGGTTGGCATCCTGCCGCCGCAGGCCGATGGCATACGGTTCCGGCATCACCGGCTGCGGCAGGAAGCGCGCGATACCCGGCTGACCCACCGCCAGCACCAGCCGCGCGCGATTGCCCACCAGCCCGTCAATTTCGCCCGCGTAGAGTGCGGCCAGCGCCTGATCGACCGTGTAAAACGGCTGCGGCGTCACGGCTATTCCGCTGCGGCTCAGCCAATAGTTGAGGGCTGTTTCGCTGCGCGTACCCACCACATAGCCCACCTTGCGATTGGCCATGTCGGGCAGGTTCTGCGCGGCGTCGGTCTCGCGCACCAGCAGCATTTCTTCGGCGGGGTAGTAGGACTGGCTGAACTCGATTTGCGAGTCAAGCTCGCGCAGGTGCGGCTGGGCGGCGATCAACAGGTCAATCGTACCGTTGGCCACCTGCGCGACGCCCGTTTGCCGTGTGACCTGCTCAAACTGCGGCGTTACACCCCATGCTTCAGCGATGGCGCGCCCCAGGTCGGCGTCGAAACCGGCGATGATCGGCTGACCACTGCTGTCGCTGCGAACGCTTAGTTCGCCGAACTGCGGTTCGTTGTAGAGGATGCCGATGCGCACGACACCGTCACGGGCAATGCGCGCCGCGCCCGATTCGGTCTGCAGCGCATCCACCGGGGCGGTGGCAGGTGTCGGTACCAGCGTCGGCGGAATCAGCGTTGGAACCGGCTCCTGGGCCAGCGCCGCGCCGCCCGTCAGCAATCCGAGCGCCAGAACGAAAACAAGCAACCGTTTCATAAGGGTTTCCGGTACAACTCATGGCGTGCGATATAGGCCAGCACCGCGTCCGGTATCAGGTAGCGAACGCTTTTGCCGGCGCTCAGGCGGGCCGCCAGGTCGGTCGAGGAGGTTTCAATCAGTGGTGACCACACGTGGATGACGCGTTCAGAGATACCGGGCAGCACATCTTCGAGCGTTTCGGCGTCGAAGCGCACCTCATGGCGCGGCACGACGGCGATCCGGCAGGTGCGGATGAGTTCATTGGCGCGCTGCCAGAAAGGCAAGTCGCGCAGTGAATCCTCACCCACCAGGAAGATCACTTCGTCATCTGGATAGAGCTCAACCAGCAGGCGCACGGTATCCGCGGTGTAGTGCGGGCCGGGCCGGTCAAGGTCGAGGCGCGAAAGCTGGAAGCGCGGCTCGTGGGCAATCGCCAGTTCGGTCATCGCCACGCGGTGCGCCGCATCCATGCGCGTTTCGCCGTGCTTATGCGGCGGGTCGGCGGCCGGAAGAAACAGCACCGTGCGCGCTTGCAGCGCCTCATAGGCGTACTCGGCCATGATCAGATGGCCGATATGCGGCGGGTCGAACGTGCCGCCCAGCACCACCACCGTCCCCATGATCTAGTCCGACCACTCGAGTTCGTGGTTGGCGATGTGGACGGTATCGCCTTCCTCGATGCCCAGTTCGCGCAGCGCGTCGAACACGCCGAGCGTTTGCAACGTATTCTGGAAGCGCAGCACGGCTTCCTCGTAATCCCAGTAGGTCATGGCCGCCGCGCGTTCGATGCGCTTGCCCGATACGCGGTACTCGCCCTCCCCCACCTGCTCGACCGTATACGGGATTTCCTCGGGCGGCAGCTCGTACAGCGGAAGGGCTTCGGCCACCGGCGCTTCTTCCGGCAGCGCGTCAATCACAGCGAACGTGCGCTGCAGCACTTTCATCACGCCGTCGTGAGTGGCCGCCGAAATCGCCATCGACTCCACGCCGCGCGCCTTTAACGCCTTTTCGACCTCGGGCCAGCGCGCCTGCGCCTCCGGTTGATCCATCTTGCTGAAGACAACCACCTGCGGGCGCTGGCCGAGCCGTTCGTCGTACAGCGCCAGTTCCTGGTTGATCTGGTTGTAGTCGGCCAGCGGGTCATCGCTCACCCCGTTGATGATGTGGATGAGCGCACGCGTGCGAGTGACGTGGCGCAGGAAGGCATGGCCGAGGCCGACGCCCATGTGCGCCCCCTCAATCAGGCCGGGAATATCAGCCAGCACCAGCGTGCGGCCATCATACTCCGCCACGCCGAGGTTCGGTTCGAGCGTCGTGAACGGATAATCCGCGATTTTCGGCCGCGCATTGCTCACCACCGACAGCAGCGTGCTCTTGCCAGCATTCGGCACGCCGACGATGCCCACATCGGCGATCAGGCGCAATTCCAGCACCAGCCAGCGTTCCACGCCCGGTTCACCCTTTTCAGCGTTGCGCGGGGCCTGGTTGGATGGTGTCGCGAAGTGCCAGTTGCCGCGCCCGCCGCGCCCGCCAGCGGCGGCCACAATCGAATCGCCCGGCCGCACAAGGTCGGCCAGCAGTTCGTTGGTTTCCGAGTCGCGCACCACCGTTCCCGGCGGCACATCCACAAACACGGTGTCGGCGCTCTTGCCGGTTTTGGTCGAAGTGCCGCCGCGATTACCGTGGTTGGCCTTATAGTGGATGCGATTGGCGAACGGGCTGAGCGTGTTCAGCTTGGGGTTTACGCGCAGCACCACATCGCCGCCGCGCCCGCCGTCACCACCCGCCGGGCCGCCGTGCGGCGCGAATTTCTCGCGGCGAAACGCGACGATACCATCACCACCGTTGCCGCTGGCGACAAAAATCTTCACCTGGTCAATCATGAGAGATTCAACACTCTGTTTCCGTGGTCCGGTCCGGCCTGCCCGCGCGATACCAGGCAATCGTGCGCCGCGCGCCTTCAGCAAATGGCGTCGGCGTGAAACCCAGCTCACGCGCCGCCTTGTCGTGCGTTACGCGCCAGTCATTATACACATACGACCGCAAGTTCATCGGGTAGAACGGCTCACGCCCGGTCAAGCGTGACGCGCCCTCCATCACGCGGCCGGTGGTGATGCCCATCCAACCGGGCACCGAGATGCGCGGCCAGTGCAGATCGGCCTCGGCGCACACCACGTCGAAGGCCGAGCGGTGGGAAAGCGGCGCGTCGCACAGATTGTAGACCTCCCCGCTTCGCCCGCATTCGACGGCGGCAAAGATGCCTGAAGCCACATCCGGAACATAAGCCGGGAAGATGATATGCCGCCCGTAGTCCATCTGCATGATCAGGCCGCGCATCGGGTCGCGGAAGAACAGCCGGTTGAAGCCGTATTCGCCAAGCGGCCCGTAGAACGCGCCCGGCCGCACGATCACCGCGTTCAACCCCTCGCCGATGGCCTCGCGTACAACGCTTTCGCCCGCCAGCTTGCTGCGCTGATACGGGTCGGCTGGGTGCGGCGGGTGTTCCTCGTCCACCAGGCGGCCGGGTTCGGGCTGGCCGATGACGGCAATCGTCGAAACGTGCACAACCCGCCGCGCACCAGCCGCCA
>JAEURB010000124.1 GCA_016788435.1 Anaerolineae bacterium
TCGGCATTTCGCAGTCCGGCGCTTCGACCGACATCAACCGCGCGCTGGCCGACGCCAAAGCGCAGGGCGCGCTGACGGTAGCGATCACCAACAATCCAGAGTCGGCGCTGGCTCACACCGCCCATCATCATCTGTACATTCACGCCGGGCCGGAACGCAGTGTGGCCGCGACCAAAACCTACACGACCGAACTGACGGCGATTGCCATGCTGATCAATGCGCTGGTCGTCTCCGACTCGCTGGCGACGGGTCTGGCGGCTCTGCCGGCGCTGGCCCAGCAAACGCTCGAGCTGTCCGCGCCGGTGAAAGATTGGGTGCAGCGCTACCGCTACATGGAGAAGCTGGTTACCATTGGACGTGGCATCAACTACTGCACGGCTTTCGAAATCGGCCTCAAGTGCAAGGAGCTGACTTACATCACCGCCGATGGCTATAGCGAGGCCGATTTCCGGCACGGGCCGCTGGCCCTGATTGCGCCCGGTTTCCCGGCGCTGGTCGTCGCTCCACAAGGCGCAGCGCTGCCCGGCCTGCTCGAATTCCTTGACCTGCTGCGCGAGCGTGGCGCGGAAACGCTGGTCATCTCTAATGACGAAGCGGCGATCGAGCGCGCCCGCTACGCGATGCGGATTCCCGAAATGCCGGAGTGGATCAGCCCAATTTGCGCGGTGCTGCCCGGCCAGTTGTTTGCCAGGCACCTGGCGGGCGAAAAGGGCTACGCGCTCGATACGCCGCGCGGCATCTCCAAAGTGACGATTACCGAATGAGCGCGCCGGAATACGCCATCGGCGTGGATATCGGCGGCACGAAAATCGCCTTCGCGCTGGTGGATCGCGGCGGACGGGCGCTCGACACGCACCAACTGGCCACCAACGCCGCCAACGGGCCCGACGCGGTAATCGAAGCGGCGGCCGAAGGCGTGCGTCTGTTGGCGGGCCGTGCGCTGGGAACCGTGGCGGGCGTCGGCGTCGGCGTGCCCGGCTTCGTGGACTTCGAACGGGGCATCGTCCGCAATGCCGTCAATCTCGGCTGGGTCGAAATACCGCTCGGTGCGCGCCTGGCCGCTGCGGCTGGCCTGCCAACGCGCGTGCAAAACGACGTCAACGCCCTGCTTGATGGTGAACTGCGCTTCGGTGCGGCGCGCGGCTGCCAGGCGGTGGCGCTGGCTGCGATTGGCACCGGCGTCGGCGGCGCATTCGCCTTCGAGGGCAAGGTGGTGAGCGGCGCGGTGGGCTCGGCGGGCGAAATCGGCCACACGCCAATCATGCCTTCCCGCCGCCTGTGCCGCTGTGGGCTGCGTGGCTGTGTCGAGGCCTACCTGTCGGGCGTCGGGCTGGTCAGCGGTGTGGCCGAACACCGTGCGGAGTATCCAAACAGTCTGCTCGCACAAGGCGAACCCGCCGCCCGCGAGATCGTTGCGGCGGCCGATGCCGGTGATGACCTGGCGCTGGCCGTCATGGCCGATGCGCTTGAAGCCTGGCAGACCGTTGTGGCCGTCTACGCGATGCTTCTCAATCCGGAACAGATCGTCATCAGTGGCGGGCTGGGCCGCGCGTTGGCTCCGCGCTTGCTGGAAGCGGGCCGCCAGGCGCTGGAAGAACGGGCGCTGCCCTTTGCGCGCGGGCTAACGTTCGCGCTGGCCGAAGTCCAGTCCCCGGCCGTCGGGGCGGCTGCAGCGGCCTTCGCCTGACAGGTCGTTGTTACTCCGAACGGCTTTGCGCTAGAATCCCGCCCGGATTTGCGGTCGAAAGGGGGGTTCACCATGGCAAGAAAACGTCCGTTCGGAATCACGCTGCTGGCCGTTCTGTCGCTCATAGCCGTCGTCATCGCCATCTGGCGCGTGCTGCAGTCGCTGGGCATTGCGCCGATCACGCTCGGCACGATGAGCTTCTTTGTGCCAGAGGCCAGTTGGGTCAACGCCATCCTGTGGGGCCTGATGGCGCTCATTTACCTCTGGGTCTTCCGCATGTTGTGGGCGGTCAACCCGCAGGGCTGGCTGTTCGTCACCGTCATTTCCATCCTCAACCTGACGATTGCGGTGCTGGATATCATCGGCGGCAGTTCATTCGACGCGATGCTGCCCACGCTGGTGATCAACGGCATCATCCTGCTTTACTGCCTGGTGCCGGGAACGAAAGCCGCGTTCGAGATTCCCTGATCGGCATCTCGCGAGCAGCAGCAACAGGAAGGGCCCGGTTTTGCGACCGGGCCTTCTCTTTATGCGGTGCTGTGCTGCGAAGGATTTAGCTCTTCGGCGCTTCTTCGGCGGCCGGGGCGTCAGCAGCAGGCGCGTCGGCCTTGGGGGCTTCCACGGCCGGTGCATCCGCCGGGGCATCCACGCTGATGGCCGTCAG
>JAEURB010000146.1 GCA_016788435.1 Anaerolineae bacterium
GCCGATTCTGGGCGGCCTGCCGATCACGCCTGATGATCTGATAGAACTGCGCGAACTGGTCGTCAGCGGGCGCTTCCGCGAAGGCGCAGGCACAATCGAGCACGTCGCTATCAAGTCCCGCTATGTGGATTGGCTGGTTGATCGCTTCGCCGGACTAGGTGAGCGCGCTGGCCGCCTCGGGTTCGACTGCGGCAGCGGGGCGGCGGCCTGGGCGCTCGGCGATGTGATTCGTGGGTTGAGCCTGAACGCCTTCTGCCTGCACGATGCGCCGGATGGGACGTTTCCGCACCGCACGCCGGATATCTCCGGACCGGAAGACCTGGCCGTGCTGCAAGCAGCGGTGGCGGCCGAAGGCGCGGCTGCTGGCTTTGGGTTCGATGGCGACGGTGACCGTGTCGGGCTGGTGGACGAGCGCGGCGGCCGCGTTTCGTCCGACCGGTTGATCGCGTGGCTGGCCGGCGAGGTGGTGTCTCACCACGGCGGCGGACTTGTCATCGTGGATGTCAAGCTGTCGCAGCTTGTCGCCGATGCAGTGGCGCAGGCAGGCGGGCTAACCCTCGCCCAAAAGTCCGGCCACACCTTCATCAAACGGATGCTGCTGGAAAAAGGCGCGGTCCTCGCCGGGGAGTACAGCGGGCATATCTTCTTCGGCGAACTGGGCGGGGTGGACGATGCTTTGTACGCGGCGCTGCTGATGGCCTCGCTGCTGGCCGAAGATGGCCGGCCGGTTTCGGAAATCATCGGCGCGCTGCATGTTTACGCCAGCACGCCGGATATTCGTGTCCACGTCCAGGGGGACAAGTCCGAGTTGATCGAGCGGGCTGCTCAAGGGGCGCTGGCTGCTGGGGCGGACGTCATGCAGATTGACGGCGTGAAGGCGCTCTATCCGGATGGATGGGCGCTGCTGCGTGCCTCCGTCACCGAATCCGCGCTGACGCTGCGCTTCGAGAGCACGACACCGCAGAAGACGCTTGATGTGGCCCGGCGCTTCATGGCGGCGATGCCCGAACTCCAGGCCGAGGTCCTGCACAAGGCCAGCCGTTCATTGCGACTGAGCGCGGAGTAGCGATGGGCCTGCTGCGCTGGGCCGTGCCGGCCGTTCTGCTGCTGGCGTCCAGCGCGGCAGCCATAGCCCAGATCGCGCCGTCGTCGGACGGCACGCTGCGCCGCATCCGCGTGCCGATCCTGATGTACCACTACATTTCCGAGCCGCCAGCCTATGCCGATGTCTACCGGATAGACCTGAGCGTGTCACCGGCGCTTTTCCGCGAGCATCTCGCCTACCTGCGCGATGCAGGCTATATGTCAATTCGGCTGGAAGACCTGTACGCGGCCCTGCAAACCGGGGCGGCGCTGCCCCAAAAGCCAGTCGTGCTGACGTTCGATGATGGCTATGAGGACAACTACACCAATGCGTATCCGCTGCTGCGTGAAATTGGCTTCACAGGCACGTTCTTCGTGATGACTTCCGGCCCGGATGGCGGTAGCCCGGATTACATGACCCCGGCCCAGATCGCTGAGATGGCCGCCGGGGGGATGCAGATGGAGTCGCATTCGCGTGACCACCCGGATTTGCGCGGTCGCGACGGGGACTTCCTCGTCTATCAACTGCTCGGGGCGCAGGAAAGCCTGGCGGCGTGGTCGGGGCGGGTTCCCTACCAGTTCGCCTATCCGGCCGGGCAGTATGACGACGCGGTGCTGGCCATGCTGCGCAGCCTGCAGGTGCAAACGGCCGTCACCACGCGGCAAGGGGCGCTGCACACAAGCGATGCGCCGCTGGAACTGGCGCGCCTGCGCATTCGCAACACGACCGATGTGCCAACACTGGCGGCGCTACTGGAATCGAACTCGTAACGGAAAGCAAACGGGGCGCTCCGAAACGGGGCGCCCCTGTGAGTTACAACGGTTGTGCTGTGGCGTTACTTCGGCAGAATTTCAGTCTTCATGAAGTAATCGAGCCAGGTGACGAACATCAGGCCCAGCGGCAGCGCCGTCCAGAAGAAGTACTGGTAGCCGTACTTCTGGATCGAGATCGGGTTACCCGCCTGCGGCCCCATCCAGGGGAGGACCAGCGTGACGATCAGCGCCGTGATGAGGAAGCCAAGCCCCATTCCAGCAAGCCAGACGATGATACGCCGCGTTCTGAGGGATTTCATGTGGTTATGCGCTCCTCGCGGATGGCTGAATCGTGCCTCACTAGGTGAATATTCTAACGCAGGAAAGCGCCCCGTGCAACGGCGTCCGGAGTAGAATAATGCATCTCGCTGTGGTAACGTTCAATATGTATTGAAAGTTGCGAATGTTGGACGGGCAGGGCCTGCGCCCGGCAGTTGCGAAGCGGCCAG
>JAEURB010000181.1 GCA_016788435.1 Anaerolineae bacterium
GAGTAGTTCCGCACGTAGTACAGGTCGTCTTCGATGTGCTCCTGCATCGGGCGGTCGCTGCGGCCGTTGACCTGCCACCAGCCGGTGATGCCCTGCGGCACCTCGAAGCGCTTGCGCTGCCACCAGCGGTATTCGGCCGCCAGCGACACCAGCTCCGGGCGCGGGCCAACCACGCTCATCTCGCCCTTCAGCACGTTGAAGAATTGCGGCAACGCGTCGAGGCTCGTCCGGCGCAGGAAGGCCCCCATCCGCGTGATGCGCGGGTCACGCGCTGCCCCCTTGCTGCGGGCGCGCAGTTCGTCCTCCGGCAGGGCATCGGCGCCGTTCACCATCGAGCGGAACTTGTAGATGGTGAACGTTCGCATGTGTTCGCCCACCCGCGTTTGCCGGAAGATGACCGGCCCCGGGCTGTCCAGCCGGATAGCAATCGCCACTATCAGCAGCAGCGGCGAGACCACCAGCAGGATCAGCGCCGAGAAAACGAAATCGAAGCCGCGTTTGAGCAACCGTTCGCCAGGCGAAAGGGCCGGTTCGCGCAGTCCCAGCAGCGTTACGCCGTGGAAGTCCTCCGGATTGACCGTGAAGTAGGCGAGGTCGGTGTAATCCAGCACGAGGCGCACATTGACCTCCTCGGCTTCCAGCGCGTGCAGGATGCGCGTCACCCGGCCGGACGTGTCCTCGTCGAACCACTCGACCGCGATCAGCACCTCGTCCACCTGCAATTCGCGCACGAGCGCCAGCAGCCCGGCCAGCGTCGCTTCATCGGCCGGCCGTACGCCAGCCAGTATCAGCCCGCTTTCGGCAGCATCGCGCACCGCCCGCGCCGCCTCATTCGCCGCGTCACCCTCGCCGAGAACCAGCGCGCGGCGCGGCGTGCTGAACAGCCGCCGGTTGCGCCGCTGGATGCTCCACAGCATCAGCCGGAAACCGACCATCCCGATCGTGCTGAGGAGCAGAATATAGACGACCTGCAAGCGCGAGAAATCGCGGAAGCCGAGGTAGAGAACGCCCATCCACACCAGCACCGCGAAGAACTGGCCCACGAACAGCCGCCACAGGGCCTGCGTCAGCCGGTCACCGGGCTGCACGGCATAAACGCCCGCCACGCGAAACGCCAGCAGCCAGACGATGACGGCCAGCGCCAGAATCAGCGGCGTCGGGATGTACGTCGAGTCGGGCGCTTCCTTGCCCAGCGGGATGCTCAGGCGCAGCATGGCCGAGAGGATGAACGCCGCCAGCACCACCACGCCGTCGGCAAGCTGGATGACGATTTGGTAGCGCAGGTTGTAGCGCAGCATGGTTTAGCGCCGCCCCCGCAGCCCGTAACGGCGCAGCGCCAGCCACACGAAGCGCGGGTTATAGACCAGATAGCGTTTGCCCAGCCGCCCCGGTTCTTGCGCCAGCCGGAACAGCCATTCGAGGCCGCTGCGCTGCATCCAGCGCGGGGCCTGCCGCTTGACGCCCGCCAGCATATCGAAGGCCGCGCCCACGCCGATCAGCAGCGGCGCGGTGAGCAGCGGGCGGTGCTGCGCCATCCATAAATCCTGCTTGGGCG
>JAEURB010000198.1 GCA_016788435.1 Anaerolineae bacterium
CTTTCGTCGAGCAGCCCGGTCGCTTCCACCGCCTCGCGCCGGATTTGCATATAGGCGCCGACGACCGAGTCGACTTCTGCTTCCTGGTCCGGGTCCAGATACGTCATATTGTAGCGCGCAAAACGCGGGCTGTTTGGGAACTGCTTACTCAGCCCGGCGAAATGATAGAGCGCAACGGTAGGGGTAGGGAAGCCACGGCGGCAGGCTTTGTCGAGGCTGCCGTCGGGCAGCACCAGCTTCGGCCCGGCTGCGCCAATCTGCGGGTTGGCGTCCATGAAGGCGGCCATATCGCGGAACCCATCGTGTGGCACTTCGGTATCCGGGTTGAGCAGCAGGGCATAGCGCGGCGCGTCCATATCCACATCGCCCATGCCCCGGTAGCCGAGGTGGCGCAGACCGACGTTGTTCCCAGCCGGGTAGCCGATATTGGCGTCATTCTCGATCAGCTCGGCCCGTGGGAACTCGTCCCGCACCATCGCCGCGCTACCATCGGCCGAGGCGTTGTCCACCACCACCACGCGCAGGGCCACGCCTTCGCTGGCGAACACCGTCTTCAGGCATTCACGCAGCAGGTCGCGGGTGTTCCAGTTGAGGATGACGATGCCTAGGTCGAGCATGAAATTGAAAGGTCAAAGTTGAAAGGGAAAAGACTCAGCGCAGAGTCAGGGAGAAAAGCGAGAGAAGGGGAGGGAAAGGCTCTGCGTGCCCTCGGTTTCTCTGCGTCTCGGCGATGATGCTTTTCATTTTATCACACGGCCGCTGTCGGCAGCGTTTTCAGCGGCGCGCCGCGCAGGGCCGCCCGCAGCGCGGCGCGGTCGTCCCACGGGTACTCGATCTCGCCGAAGCACATGCTCTGCTCGTGGCCCTTGCCGCAGGCGATCACCACATCGCCCGGCCGCGCCAGCGAGCAGGCGAAGGCCAGCGCCGCGCCGCGGTCTGGCACGCGCCAGAACGTTTCGCTCTCGATGCCACCCTGCGTCTCGGCGGCAGCGGCCATGATCGCCAGAATGCCATCCAGCGACTCAGTGCGCGGGTCTTCGGCCGTGAACACACTCAGATTAGCCAGGCGGGCGGCGGTTTCGGCCATCAGGCGGCGTTTCTCACGGTCGCGCAATCCGGCGCTGCCAAAGACCGTAATCACACGGCCGGCCGGGCCGATCATCGTTCGCGCGGCTTCCAGCGCCTTTTCCAGCGCGTTCGGCGTATGCGCGAAGTCCACCATCGCGAGGAACGGCTGGCCTTCGTCCACGCGCTCCATACGCCCGCTGACGCCTTCGACTGCCCACAGGCCGCGCTGAATCGCCTCAACTGATGCGCCATAGGCCCACGTCACCGCGATCGCGGCCAGCGCGTTGGAGACGTTGAACGCCCCAGCGAGGCGCAGCCGGATTTCCCCAGCCTCCTGGCCGTCGAGCATCAGCCGGAAGCGCGTTTCAGACGGAGTGAAGACAATATGCGCTGCTCTCACATTCGTGCCCGCCGTTACGCCGTAGCGAATCACACGATCGGCGGGGAAAGCCCCGAAGTACTCCACGCTCGGGTCATCGGCATTGACGACGGCAACCTTGGGAATGCCTGGCTTGCGCGCTGACTGGCCGAGCATGGCGAACAGGCGGCCTTTCGCGTCGCGGTAGGCCTCGAACGAGCCGTGATAGTCGAGATGCTCGTGCGTGACGTTGGTCAGCACGGCGGCGTCCACCTCGACGCCGTTCAGCCGCCCCTGCGCGAGGCCGTGACTGGTCATCTCCAGCACCACGCTGCGCAGACTGTTGGCGGCAATTTGCGCCAGCAGCGCCTGCGTGGCTGGCGCGCCGGGTGTGGTGACATGCAGGCCGGTATCGAGGGCCGTGCTGCCGATTTCAGCGGCAATTGTGCTGATCAGGCCTGCTTTGCCGCCTGTCATCTCCTGCAGGATGGCGTGAATCAGCGTGCTGGTCGTTGTCTTGCCGTCCGTTCCCGTCACGCCGATCAGCCGAAGTGCGCGTGAGGGATAGCCGTGATAAGCCGCCGCCAGAAAGCCGATGGCCTCCTGTGCGTTCGCCACCTGCGCGTAAGGCACGGGCAAATCGCTCAGGGCTTGCTCGCCCACAATCGCCGCCGCGCCGCGCGCAATCGCATCGTGGATGTAGCGGTGGCCGTCATTTGACATGCCGCCCCGCGCCACGAACACTCCGTCCGGCAGCACCTCGCGGTTGTCCTCGGCAATAGGCACGGTGATGACCACCCCGCCATCGCCAGTGAGCGTGTAGGGGAAGGGGAGGGAGGAGAGAAGATGGGAGAAGGTCAACGGCATCGGATCATCCACTCGTAATCGCCGGTACAAAACCCTAAGTGGTACTCAGAAGCGCTTTGCGTCCTTTGGTTCCTTCGCGTTCTTCGCGCTGGTTTTTCTTCTGGTGGCAGTTCCTTTTTCAGCCCCTCACCCCCTCCGCCATCGCGGCCATGTCGTCGTCGCCGTATCCCTGGAGCAGCGCATCGTCCATCAGGTGCGCGGCGGCTTCCACCGTGCGCAGCGGCACGCCCAGTTCGCCGCCCAGGTCGAGCGCATAGCTCACGTCTTTGGCCATCCATTTGAGCGAAAAGTCCGTTTCGGCGTAGTCGTGGGCCAGCATTCGCGGCAGCTTGCCGGTGACCATTGGCGAGGCGGTAGTCGAAACCGGGATCAGGCTGCTCACCATCTCCATATTCAGCCCGGCTCTGTCCGCGAAGGCCAGACCCTCAGCCAGCGCGGCGGCGTGCACGGCCGCCATCATGTTGTTGATCAGCTTCCACGTCGCCCCCGAACCCACTGGCCCCAGGTGAAACTGGTTGGTGCTGACCGCGCCAAGGGCCGGGCGTGCGCGTTCCAGCACAGCGGGTTCGCCACCCACGAACAGGCGAATCTGCCCGGACGCGGCGTGCATCTTGCTCCCTGTCATTGGCGCGTCAAGGAAGTCGAGATTGCGGGCGCTGGCGGCGGCGTTCAGTTCGCGCACCCACTTGGGCGAGAGCGTGCTGAACTCAACGGCGATGGCATGGACGCTCATCCCGGCCAGTGCGCCGGTGTCGCCCAGCCACACCGCTCGTGACGAGTCGTCATCGCCTACCACGGCGATCACGACATCGGCCCCGGCGGCGGCTTCACGGGGGGTTGTGCCTGCCTTCACGCCCTGCACCCGGAATGGCTCTGCTTTATCCGCGCTGCGGTTGTAAACGGCGCTCAACAGTCCTTTGCTGTGCAGGACGCTGGCGACGCCGCTGCCCATAATGCCCAGGCCGAGCACGGCAACGTTCATGGGGCCTCCGGGAATAGAAGTGCTGAGTGCTGAGTGAAGAACGGGTTGATTATAGCAAGAAGGGGGCTGCTCGCTTCGCTCCGCTTTGACTAAGCACTCCGAACTCAGCACTCGCCCTTCCAAACACACAGGGGCGACCGATGGGCCACCCCTGCGCGAATGGTACGAGTATTGCGGATTACTTGAGGCGGCTGGCCAGTTCGTTCAGGTTCGAGCGAACGCTGCCGTCCACCACGCGGTCGGCCGAGCGCACCACCAGGCCGCCGAGCAGCGAAGGCTCGACCGCGAAGGTGACGTTCTTGGCGCCGGTTTCTTTCTGCACGCGGGCCTGCTCTTCAGCCGTTAGCGGCATCGCGCTCACGACTTCGAGGCTGTCGCCCAGCTTGAGCGCATCCTTCGGCACACTGGTGAAGAAGTCGCTCACCAGCTTGGCCTGGCGCTTCTCATCGAGGCTGACGCCGATCAGAGCTTCGGTCATCGCCACCGAAATCGAGGCCACCTGACCACGCAGGTCGGCGAGCTGACGGTCGCGCTCTTCGCCAGCGCGTGAGCGGGCGTCGTCACGAATCTTGTCAGCTTCGGTGGCAGCCTCGGCCTCAACCTGCTTGGCCACTTCGTCACCCTTGCCGCGCGCTTCGTCAATCACGCGGTTGGCTTCCTGCCGGGCGCCAGCGACGATTTTTTCAGCTTCCACTTCGGCGTTTTGGCGGGCGCTGGCCGCAGCGGCTGCGTCTTCCAGGCCCTTGGCGATCTTCGTGCTGCGCGAGTCGAGCATATTCATCATCGGCCGCCACAGAGCGAAGGTGAGAAGGCCGAACAGCAGCAGGAAGTTGATGCACTGGGCGGCCAGGAAGCCCATGTTGATGCCAAGCGGCGTCAGCGGGTTCGTGGCTGCTTCAGCGGCGACTTCGGCGCTCTGCTGGGCCGAGGACACAGTGTTCTCGACCTGCTGCGCGACTTCGCCGGCTTGCTCGCCTGCCGGAACCTCGGGCGCGGGAGTCGCCTCCTGCGCGAAGGCGGGAACTGCGAGTGCCAGCAGGGCCATCACAACGAGGGCCAGCGCCAGCAACCGCTTCATAGTCCACTGTTGTTTCATCCGATCTGCTCCTTTTTCGTGCGCGCTTAGAGCACGAACAGGATGATCAGCGCGACCACCAGCGCATAGATCGCGATCGCTTCA
>JAEURB010000225.1 GCA_016788435.1 Anaerolineae bacterium
GCTGCAGTCCACGCAGGTGGTGGAGCTGACGCTGCCGACGGCCACCTCCACTCTCGCGCCGCCGCCCACCAAGACAACCACACCGGAGGGCAGCGTGCTGGCGACGGCCACGCCCGCCGTGCTGGCGATCACGTCCACACCCCTGCCACAACAGTTCGAACTGGCCAACGTCGCCACAGCCTGCAACGCGGCGCGGCCAGGCCTGATCGAGGTGCTGGTTTACGAGGCGAACGGCAGCACGGGGATGCCTGGTCAGGTGGTACGGGCGCGCTGGGGCGATCAGGACAATCTGTTCGTGACCGGGCTGCAACCGGATCGCGGGCCGGGTTTCGCCGATTTTGCCATGAGCGAAGGCCAGTCGTACCTGATTGACTTGCCGGGGCAGTCGCCAGTGGTGCAGCCCGCCCTGGCCGCTTCGCCCTGTACCGACCCAACCAGCGGCGAACGCTCGATCATCACCTACCGGGTATCGTTTCGGGCGGTAGGCTAACGCGCGTCATTGGGCAGCATTCGCTGAGTGAACAGCAGGTTCGCATAGTCAGCCCCGGTTTCGGCCCACGATAGCACGAGTGTATCGTCAGTGCGCGCCAGAGCTGGCAAGCCGGACAGGACAACGTTCACAGCTGCCATCTCCTGGATTGTCACGTTCCCGTTTCGGATAGTGACGAGGGCAATCCCGGTATCCGTCTGTGCCGCAGCGTAGAGATCGCCGCTCGCGTTTCTCGTCCCGGTCTCAGGCGTAAGCCACGTTACTTCTTCGAGCTTGTGCGGCGCTGCCCATGAGCGGGCATCTGCTGCGCCATCAGCCAGCCACGACTCGGCGCGGCCGTTCTGCCGTGCGATATTCCAGCCCACACACATATTCAGCCCGCAAGAGGCAGCCCACAGCGCTTCGAGCCGGTCGCCGGGCATCCGTCCCACAGTGGCAGTCAGGGCCGTCCATTCCAGCCTGCCATCCTCCGCCCATGGGGAAGTCCACAACCGGCCTTCGCTCTCGCGGAAGACCTGAATTGCTCCGTCCATTCGGCGGGCGAGGGCGGGATACCGGCTGTTGACGCCCACCTGCTGTGGCTGGCGGGGCAATCCTGTCGCGTCGAGTTCCACTGACCACAATTCTGGCTCGGCGGGGTTGCCCTGGCTCCAGACGGCCAACGTGCCGCCAGTTTCACGGGTGATCACGGCGAACGAGTAGGCCGGGGCGGTAGCTAGCTCGACCGGGCCGCGCTCGACCTGCAGGCCGGATGATAGCAGTGCGCTGTACAGCCGGTTGCCTTCGCCATCCAGCGCCGCATCCAGCCAGAACAGGTGAAATGCGCCGTCTGCGCCGGGCACGATCTGCTGGTCGAGTGGGTGGGCAGGCGGCAGCGGCAGGATCAGCACTGGTTCAAGCGTTTCGCCAGCGCCCCGCCTCACATCCTGATGAATGTTCTCCGCGTCAAAGCCTGTCCAGACGAAGGCGATTTGCCCACGGCTGAACGCGGCGGCTGGCGCATCCCACTGCAGCGCCGGGGCGATCAACTGCGGGGCGCTCCAGGCTAATGGAGGTTCGCTTGACGGGACACAGGCCGCCAGCAGGCCACAGCAGAAAATCAGCAGCGTCCGGGCGGCGCGAATCATTCTTCGGCTGTGGCCGTCAACCCTTCAGGCCCGGTGAACGGAATCCGGTTGCGGGCGTAATAGGCGATGGTCTGCACGACGTAGCGGGCCGCTTCGAGCGTGAGGTTGATCAGCACCAACTCGTGCTCGCCTGAGTAAATGCCCACGTGAAAGCGGTCTTTTCCGCCGAATATCAGGTTGCGAACGATCCAGCCGGACGGTGAGCGCTGCCGTGCCGCCGCCGCGACCTCGATCCCGTCAATCGCCGTCCATGCGAAACCCTGACCATCTACTTTGACCTCGAAATTGGTCGCTTCAAAGTGCGCTTTCAGTGTGCGCACATCGCCCGCGCTCAATGCGTCCTCGCGGGGTGCGCTGCTTCGCGGCAGCATGTGGGTCATGGTCATCGCATACTCCCGGTCACGCCGTCGGGCGTTTTGTAGACAGACTAGCCAAACCGGCCTTCAGGGGACGACTTCCAGCACGATAGTAGCCGGTGTGCTGGCCGTTCCGTCGGCGCGGTAGGCGGTGGCCATCAGTGAGTGCAGGCCGGGGCTGGTCGCCTTCCAGCGCATGGCAACGGTGAAGACCGGCACGGCATCGCTGACTTCGGGCGTGCCTTCCTGATGGGGCTGGTCGTCCACTCTTAGCTCGACGCGCGCGACGCCGGGGCCGGCGCTATCCTCGGCCAGCAGCAGCAGCGTCACTTCATCCCCGGCCCGAAACTGCGCCATATTCTCCGGCGACTGGAACGAGACTTCCAGCGCAGGTGGGGGGCTGGGCGCGTCACCTTCACGCACGAGATTACAGCCGGCCAGCACGAGCAGAACGGCCATCAACATGAGTGGGCGAAGCCGGGCGAATGTCAGCACGCCGCCATTATTGG
Source organism: Anaerolineae bacterium (assembly GCA_016788435.1). GTDB lineage: Bacteria > Chloroflexota > Anaerolineae > Aggregatilineales > Phototrophicaceae > Flexifilum. The sequence continues at coordinate 2,483 of JAEURB010000225.1, forward strand.
TGGGAGCGCGAACGCGCGCAAGCTAGAATGTGACGCGCTGGAGGAAACCCGATGCGGATAGATATTCTGACGTTGTTTCCGGGCATGTTCGATGGCCCGATGACGGAAAGCATGCTCTGGAAGGCACGGGAACGGGGTCTGCTCGATCTGCGGCTGGTGGATATCCGCGATTTCAGCAGCGGCCCGCACCGGGCGGTGGATGATACGCCCTACGGCGGCGGGGGCGGTATGGTGCTGCGGCCAGATATCGTCGTGCGCGCCGTCGAAGCTGTGCTGGAAGCCGCTCCCCCTGGCACGCCCGTCATCTTCATGTCGCCACAGGGCCGCCGCTTCTCCCATGATATTGCCGTTGAACTGGCGGGTTATGAACGGCTGGTGCTGCTCTGCGGGCATTATGAGGGCGTGGACGAGCGGGCGCTGCAGCTGGCCGTGACCGATGAGATCAGCCTGGGCGACTATGTGCTGACCGGCGGCGAACTGGCGGCGATGGTCATCGTGGACGCGGTCGTTCGCCATATACCCGGCGTGCTGGGCGCGGAAGGCGCGGCTGATCGCGACAGCCATGCTGACGGGCTGCTGGAGGGGCCGCAATACACGAGGCCGCCTGAGTTTCTCGGCCTGCCTGTGCCGGATGTGCTGCTCAATGGAAATCATGATCGCGTGGCGCGCTGGCGGCGGCAGCAGGCGCTGCGCCGCACGTGGCAGCGCCGCCCGGATTTGCTGCTTCGGGCCGAACTCAGCGAGGAAGACCGCTACTTTCTGGCTGAACTGGCGAATGAGGATGCGCACACGCGCTCGAACGGGCCTGATTGAGCGCGCCGCTGGATTGGGCTATACTCCTTCAATCCTTGATGACTTCAAGCCGCTTGGACACCAGGACAGGGATTCGGCTGCATGCCACCGCAATATCGTAGTGAAATGCTGGAGCGAATCCTGAAGACGCTGCATATGGCGGCCGAAGGAGTTCGCGCGTCGGTCATCGTCAACAGCGACGGGCTGCTGGTGGCCTCATTCCCCCCTGGCGATGACGAGAACCCGCACGAGAACCCGACCAGTAGCCCGCAGGTGGCCGCCATGAGCGCTACACTGATCGGGCTGGCCGAGCGCACGCTGGGCCGCCTCGCTCAAGGCGACCTCGAACGCCTGTTGATGGAAGGCGAAGAAGGCGTGATGGTCATTTACCCGGCCGGGCGCGCTTCGGTAGCAGTACTAGCCGAGAAGGACGCGCGCATGAGCCATGTGCTGTATGCCACGAAACGAGCCGCCGCCGAAATCGAGGCGCTGCTGGGAGCCTAGCGGCGTACGCTGGCCTGATAGATCACGCGCAGATTCATCTTGCCGAGCATAATCGTATCACCGTCGTGCAGTGTGCGCGGCTGGTGGGGTGCCAGCTTGACCCCGTTCAGCATCGTCCCGTTGCTGCTCCCCAGGTCAATCAGGTGCAGGCGCGAGTCCTTGAGCATCAGAATCGCATGGCGGCGGCTGACGCCCATGCGATAGGCGGCGTAGGACGTCAGGTCCACATCCGGGATCGTGCCTCCGGCTGGATCGCGCCGCCCCAACGACGTTTCCTCACGCGGATAGACGAGAATTGGCATCGGTGAACCCTCGACTTCCAGCCGCAGGATCATCGTCTCGTCAAACTGGTCTGCACCTGCGCTGAGCAGGGCATTAACCTCGGCCGTGTTGAGCTTGGGCTCTGCGCCCGGCGCGGCCGATGGCGAAATCGGGTTCTTGTCGAACTTCTGCGTGCCAAGGATGGTAGCGGCGGCCGCGACGAGGCTGGTGCCGCAGTTTTCGCAGATCAACACGCCCATTCGGTTGGGGTGGCCGCACGTGCTGCACTTCTGCTGACCCGACGCGGCCGCAGGAGCAGGTTTGGCCGCCAGAGCCGAGGCGAACGTCGCGGCCGGTTCGCTCGCAGCGACCGGCGTCGGCCGCGTGGGAGCCGTCGTCTCGTTCGGTTCGGCCGGTACAGATTCAGTTGGCGTCATCTGGGTACTCGCTGTCGAAGGTGCGGACAAGTGAGGAGCCGGTGCAGGCTTGGCAACCGATGCAGCTGTACCGGCCGGCGCAGCTGCTGCTGGCGGTGATTTGGCATTAACCGTCGGGCGCGGAATTGGCGCGCGTGGAGCTGCTGCCGGTGCAGATGCAGCGGCAGGCACGGGTGCTGGTGACGCAGGCGTTGGCGGTGGGGCGGGCGGTGCGCTCGGGGCCGCTGCCGGGCTTGAATCAACCGCAGGTGTAGACGCGGCGGGTGGCACAGCGTGTGCAGCCGCAGGCGGTGTGGGCCGGGCTGGCGGTGCTGAAGCGGGCGGTAGCGCAACGGAGACAACCGGCGCGGACGGCGGCGGTGCGGCTGTAGCCTGAGCGGAAGCAGGAGCGGGCGCAGGGGCCGGGGCGGTGGGCCGGGGGACACCCTGCGGTGGGATGAATACCGTCACCGACTGGGCCGCCGCCGCTTCCTGCACGGCGCTCATGGGCTTGGGCGCGGGCTGCTCGGCGGCTGCCGGTTCGGGCCGGGCGGGCTTGGCAGGCTCGGCAGGCTTGGGCGCGTCCGGTTTGGCCGGCAGAGGTTTATCAGTCATCGCGGCATTGACCGCCTCGTCTCATCTAACAACACGTCTACATTTTACGGCTGGACTTTGTGCAATCGCAACTTAAGGCTTTGCTTGATTCGTACAGAAGGCTCACTGAGCGACGCCACGCGCCAGCGTTGACGCCGAATCAGGCGCGTGCTAACGTTTCGCCCATGCGCGATCGTACCCTGTTGTGGACATTGGTGCTTCTCCTGCTGGCCGCTTTCGGGCTGGCGCTCTGCAACCTTGGGGCGCAGAGCCTGTGGTTCGACGAGGGCTGGTCAGCCTATGCGGCGGCCCAACCCGGCTTTCTGGCAGCCGCCAACGCCGACGCGACTAATCCCCCACTGTATTATGCGCTGCTGCACGTCACCGCCCGGCTGTGGGGCGACAGCGAAGTTGGCCTGCGCTTCACCTCCCTCCTGCTCGGCCTGCTCGGTATCGCCGCTGCGGTGCGCTGGGCGCGTGTTATTCAGGGCGCACGCGGCGCAGTTCTGACGGCCTTTGTCATGGTCTTCATGCCGTTGCTCTGGTGGGCCATGCGTGAAGCGCGCATGTACACCCTGCTCATGCTGCTGGTACTGCTGGCGGCGCTGGCCCTCGAACGGCTGCGGCGCGGGTCAGTGCGTTGGGCGTGGGCGCTGCTCATCGCCGCCGAACTGGCCGCCCTCTACACGCACAATACTGGTCCGGTGATCGCGTTGTGGCTCAACACGCTGGTCGTGCTGGCCTGGCTGACCGGCCACCGCCCCTTACAACCGCGTCCACTGGGCTGGCTCGGCAGTCAGGCGCTGGTCGGCGTCCTCTGGCTGCCTTATTTCGTCATCCGCTTCGCCGCGCTGCCTTCCGCCAACAGCGGGCTGGTGAGCAGCGTGGACTTGTCCCCGGCCGGGTTATTCGCCTTGTGGCAGGGTTTCTGGCAAACACCCTGGGAGCGCGTGCTGTTCGGGAACGAGGCCATTCTGCCGTTGGCGCTGATGCTGGCCTTATTCGCGGCGCTGGTAGCTACCCGCTGGCGCGCGGCGCGGTGGCCGCTGGCGAGTGCGCTCATCCTGGTCGCTGGTGTGCTGGCCGGCCTGCTGGTATTGGGCAACGAGGCGCACAGCCGCTATCTAGTGATCGTCGTACCATTTGTGGCGGCGGCCTGGGGTGGGGCAGCCGCGAAGTTCCGGCGTACCGCCATTCGCGTGGCGTTGATTCTTCCGCCGCTGGTGTTCTTTGCAGCCAACTTCATCACCAACATCTCGCCCGCAGCTCCGTTCCAGCGCGACGACGCCCGTGCGATGGTGCAGTTCTACGCCGATGCCCTCGGCCCAGGCGATACTGTGCTGGCCTGGTCGTATGCCGACCGCTACGAACTGGCCTACTATTGGGATCGCCTGGGTGTAACGGCGCAGCGCGTAACGCTGCCCGAAGGCGCGGGGCGCGAGGAAATCCTCCCCCTGCTGCCGCAATCTGGTGACGCAGCTCTCAACGTTTGGTACACCCAGCGCGCTGACTTTGGCGGGATGCTCGATTGCCTGATTGCCGATGGCAGCGCCGCCCCGCCGGAAGTGACGATCGTGCATGGCATGAGCAGCCGACTCTACCGAAGTATCGCTCCGCAGGTTCCTGAGATGCAGGCGGCCGATGCGGTCTTTCTAGCGGGCGGGCAACCTCAGGCCGCATTGACAGCGCACGGCGCGCTGACAGAACGCCCGGCCGACCGCGCGCTATGCCTTCCCCTCGAACTGAACCTGCTCACCGCAGCTCCTGGTGATCTGAAGGCCGCTGTCGTGGTGCTGAACGATTTGGGTGACGAAATCGCCCGTGCCGATGCCGTCTTCGCGGCCGCCGATCAACGCACGACTTCGGCGCTGGCAACTGGAGAAGGTTCCGAGGCTTACCCGCTGCTTCGCCTGCCGGCAGGGGTGCCGCCGGGGACGTACCCGGTCTATCTGCGTGTCTATGACGAGCTCAACGAGCCTTTCGGTCTTGTGCCGCAGTCCGGTGAGATACGCGGCCGCGATATGCTGCTCGGTGAGTGGACGGTGCTTTCGGGTGCGCAATGGGCGCAGGGGGCGGCTGAGGCGGGCGTGCCGCTCATTGAGCCAGTCACGGTGAGCGGCGATTTGTCGCTGATTGGGCATACTGGCATAGCGGAAGGCGAATTGCCCGTGCTGCGTAATGGCGAACGGGCTGCCCTCACGTTGCTGTGGGAAGGGCGCGGCAGCCTGCCCGATCTGACGCTCGCCGATGCTGAGGGTCGCTGGATGGTTGCGCTGCCTGCGCCGGAAGGCCCGCACGACGCGCTCACCCGTGACTGGCGCGCGGGGATTGTTCCGGCCGCTGCTGAGACCGGAGTGGCCGAGGCCCGGCTGCCCGATGGCACGGTGATCGCGCGCTGGGCCGTCCAGTCCCCGCCAATGCAAACGGACGTTCCCGCGCTGGATGTTTCGTCCGGCGCAGCGTTTCCGGGCGTGGGCGTGCTGCTCGGCCGCATCGGGCCAGGCGACGAGATTTCGCTCACCGAGCCGCCGCCGGTGACGCTGGTTTGGCAGGCGGGTGAGACGCCTGTCGAAACCAGCTATACGGCCTTCGTTCAGTTGCTCGATGCGGCTGGCCACGTCATCGCCCAAAGTGACGCGCTGCCCGG
>JAEURB010000271.1 GCA_016788435.1 Anaerolineae bacterium
ATGGCCGCACCGCAGTTCAGGCATTTGCGGTCGCCAATCCGGGCGTAGAGCACGCGCAGGTAGGTATAGATCTCGCTGGCAGTGCCGAGCGTCGAGCGTGGGCTGCGATTGGCGTGGTGCTGGTCCACACTGATGGATGGCATCAGTCCTGTAATGCGCTCAAAGGTGGGCTTGCCGATGCCCATCGGGACGAAGCCCAGCGATTCCAGGAACTGGCGCTGGCTTTCCATGAACAAGGTGTCGAAGGCGAGGGTGGATTTGCCTGAACCAGACAGGCCGGTGAGCACCACCAGTTGATTCTTGGGGATCGAAACGTCAACGTGTTTGAGATTGTGCAGGCTGGCCCCGGTGATGGTGATGGCATGGTTCGGCATCGAAAATCCTCTGATTGGCTGCCTTTCTGAATGACACCGAGGGGCTAGAGTGTGAACGCTGTGTCAATTGAGTCACCGGAATGAAGCGCGCGGCGGACGAGGCACATATCCTCGTCCGCCGCGCCGAGGGTGGATGACGTTGCGCTACTCAATCGGCTCAAACCGTGCCTGGAAGAAGCGCAGATACTGCGGCTCGTAGACCATGCGCAGGCCGCGTGTTTCCTCGCGGCGGTCATAGACGGCCTTCACCGACTCGGCCACGACGTCCATATGCGACTGCGTATACACGCGGCGCGGGATGGTGAGGCGGGTCAGTTCGAGCTTCGGGTAGCGGTGATCGCCGGTCTCCGGGTCGCGGCCCGCGCTGACGACGCCGCGCTCCATTGAGCGCACGCCGCTGTCGAGATACAGCTCGGCGGCCAGCGTTTGGCCGGGGAAGACGCTCTGCGCCAGATGCGGATAGAAGGCGCGCGCATCGAGGAAAATGGCGTGGCCGCCGACTGGCTTGACCATCGGAATGCCCCACTGCTCCAGCAGCGTGCCCAGATAGCGCACCTGACCGATACGTGAGCGCACGTGCTGATCCTGCATGCTCTCCTCGATGCCGATGGCCAGCGCTTCCATGTCACGCCCGGCCATGCCGCCGTAGGTGTGCAGGCCCTCGTAGACGACGACCATATTGCGCGCCCGTTCGAACACGTCCTCGTGATTGACCGCCAGCCAGCCGCCGATATTGACGAGGTTGTCCTTCTTGGCGCTCATCCACGCGCCGTCGGTGTAGCCGCAGAACTCCTTGACGATTTCCGCGATGGAGTGGTCGGCGTAACCTGGTTCGCGCTCCTGAATGAAGAAGGCGTTCTCGACCATCCGCGTGGCGTCGAGGTAAATACGGATGCCGTGCTGGCCGCACAGGGCGCGCAGCTCGCGGACATTGGCCATGCTCACCGGCTGGCCGCCCGCCATGTTGACCGTGCCGGCGAGGCTGATATAGGCGATGTTGCCCGCGCCCTCGCGCTCGATCAGTGATTGCACCTTGCCGATGTCCACATTGCCCTTGAAGGGATGCAGGCTGGCGGGATCGTGGGCTTCGTCAATGATGACGTCCACGAAGATGCCGCCGGCCAGTTCCTGATGCAGGCGCGTGGTGGTGAAGTACATATTGCCCGGCACGAACTGGCCACGCGTGATTGCCGCCTGGCTGATGAGGTTTTCCGCGCCGCGCCCCTGATGTGTTGGCACGATGTAGCGGTAGCCGTAGTACTGCTGCACGGCGGCTTCGAGGTGGTAGAAATTGCGGCTGCCGGCGTAGGCCTCGTCGCCGAGCATCATGCCTGCCCACTGGCGGTCACTCATGGCGCTGGTGCCGCTATCGGTGAGCAGGTCAATGTAGACGTCTTCGGACTTGAGCAAGAAGGTGTTGTACCCGGCCTCGTGCATGGCGGCGCGGCGCTGTTCGGGCGTGCTCATGAAGAGCGGCTCGACCATCTTGATCTTCCACGGTTCGGCCCACGAACGGCGGCCCAACTGCTGCCCGGTAGTCTTCATTTCGGTCATCATCAAGCTCCTCTGTGCGAAATCATTCCAGTGGAAGCGCGGTGATCTGCTTCACCTCGCTCAGTACGACGCTCGTTTGCAGGTGCGCGACGCCGGGCAGGGTCGAGAGCCGGTCTACCAGCAGCGTCTCCAGCGACTTGCGGTTGGCCACCACCACGCGCAGCAGAAAATCGAACTCGCCCGTCATGTGATGGCAGTCGAGTACCTCGGGTATCGCCAGCACGGCTTGCTCGAAGGCGACGATGTGGTCGCGGTGGTGGCGCTGCACCGAAATCTGCACGAAACAAGTCAGGTCAAGGTCGAGCAGCGTCCTGTCGAGCAGTGCCACGTAGCGCCGGATGTATCCGCGTTCTTCCAGCCGCTTGATACGGTGATGCACGGCTGGCTGGCTGAGGTTCAACTGCCGCCCCAATTCCGCTTTGCTGGCGCTGGCGTCGGTTTGCAACCGCTTCAGCAGTTCCAGGTCGAGGTCGTCCAGCCCGGTGCGCGAGTCTTTCATCGTCATGTGTCCAGTCTAGGGGGAATAAGGAGAATCGAGGAAAGCGCGAATGAACCAGAAATCAACGCGCTCGCACGATTATAGAATATTCGCCCGTGCTGGCTGATGTGATGGCCGTATGGTGAGTATCAGTAGCGCCGGGCCTGCGCTACACTCCGCCTATCATCATTTCAACCGGCGGCACTTGAGCGAGGGCAGGGCGGCATGAAGAATGTTCGATTGATAAATTGCGACCTGAAGGCGTCTGAGGTCGCGCTGGGTTGTATGCGGATTGACGGCATGGCCGATGCCGAGGTTTCGCGGCTGATTCACACGGCGCTCGACGCCGGGATCAACTTCTTCGACCATGCCGATGTGTATGGTGGCGGGCGCTGCGAAGCCAAGTTCGCCGAGGCGCTTGGTATGAATGCGGGCCTGCGCGAACGGATGATCGTGCAAACCAAGGTCGGCATCCGGAAGGGCAGCTTCGACTTTTCGAAGGAACACATACTCGCGGCGGTGGATGGCAGCCTGAAGCGCCTGCAAACCGACTATCTCGACGTGCTGCTGCTGCACCGGCCCGATGCGCTGGTTGAGCCAGAGGAGGTGGCCGAGGCGTTCACGACCCTGCAAGACAGCGGCAAAGTACGCTGGTTCGGCGTGAGCAACCAGAACCCGATGCAGATCGAACTGCTGCGGCGGTACGTCGAGCAGCCGATCATCTTCAACCAGCTTCAGCTTAGCGTCACCAACACCGCGATGATTGACGCTGGCATCAACGTGAACATGCAGAACCCGCCGTCGGTGGACCACGACGGCAGCATTCTCGACTACTGCCGCCTGCACGACATCACCATTCAGCCGTGGTCGCCATTCCTGTACGGCTTCTTCGAGGGCGTGTTCCTCGATAACCCGAAGTTCCCCGAACTCAACGCCAAGATTGACGAGCTGGCGGCGAAGCACGGCGTGGCCAATACGACCATCGCTATCGCGTGGCTGCTGCGCCACCCCGCCCACATGCAGCCGATTGTGGGCACGACTAACGCGCAGCGTGTGAAAGACAGCGCCCGCGCTTCGGATGTGACGCTGACGCGCGAGGAGTGGTACGAAATCTACATCGCGGCGGGGAACAAGCTGCCGTAGAGGCGCTGAATTGCGGGTCTGGGCACGAGGGGCAATCCGGTGCTCTGACATTGGTTGGCCGCTGCGCCGCGATCTGTTTCGGCAGTTTGCGGCGCAGACACCCGACGGCTCATACGAGCAGCAACAGTGTGCCGAAGACGATCAGGCACAGGCCGGCGAACGATTTGCGGGTAAGCGGTTCTTTGAGGAAGAAATAGGCGAAGGCCACGGTGACGACGATGCTCAGCTTGTCAATCGGTACGACGATGCTGGCCGGCCCATCCTGCAGGGCGCGGTAATAGCAGAGCCACGAAAGCCCGGTTGCCAGCCCCGACAAGCCGATAAACACCCAGCTTTTGCGGTCAATTGTACGCATGAGCGGCAGCTTCTTCTGAAAAAGCACGATGCCCCACGCCAGAAGCAAGACGACGATTGTCCGGATCGCGGTGCCGAGGGTTGAGTTGACGCCCTGGATGCCTACTTTCCCCAGAATGGCAGTGAGCGCGGCAAACAGGGCGGAGAGCAGCGCGTAGAACAGCCACGACCGCGACTGGGAACCGCTTGCCGTCACCGGCTTGCGCTCGATCATCAGGAGCGTACCGATGGCAATCAGCGTCATAGCGGCTATAGTGCCGAGGCCCATTGGCTCGCCCAGAAGCAGGAAGGCAAGGAAGATGGTCAGAATCGTGCCGCTTTTGTCAACGGGCGTGACCTTGTTGACATCGCCAAGCTGTAAGGCGCGAAAGTAGCACAGCCACGAAGCGCCAGTCGCCAATCCAGAGAGGATCAGGAAGGTCAGGCTGTGGAGCGACAGGTTTGCGAGCGTGTGCTGTGAGCCAACGATGAAGACCATCAGCCACGAAAACAGCAGTACGACCACGGTGCGCAACGCCGTTGCGAGGTTGGAATCAACGTCTCTGACGCCGATTTTGGCCAGAATGGAGGTTGCGCCGGCAAATCCGGCCGAGGCAAGGGCAAACGCCAGCCACATAGTATGGTCCTGTTCGGGCGGGGTGAGAAGTGGCACGCACAAGCGGGGAGTCTACCCCTTCGCCCATGCCGGGGGAAGCCGAAGATCGCAGGTCCGTTATTCGGCTGCGAGAGAACACGCTATCATTGGGGCCAAATCGCCTCCAGCGGGGTCATCGAACAGCATGCTTTCCATCGTACGCGCCTGCGCCATCATCGGGCTGGACGGCTTCATCATCGAGGTGCAGAACGACTTCAACCCGCGACAGGGCATTCCACAGTTTATCGTCGTTGGGCTGCCTGACGCGGCTGTCAAGGAGAGCCGCGAGCGGGTGCGGTCGGCTATCCGCAATTCCGGGCTCCAGTTTCCAAACAAGCAATATACGGTCAATCTGTCACCGGCGGACCTGCCCAAGCACAGCACGAGCTATGACCTGGCGATTGCCGTGAGCGTGTTGGCCGCCACCGATCAGGTTCCCCTGTCGCCGCTGGAGAAAGCGCTGTTCGTCGGAGAATTGTCGCTGGACGGCACGGTGCGCCACGTCAACGGCGCGCTTTCGATGGCCTATGCCGCCCAGCAGGCGGGCTTCGAGGCGATCTATGTGCCTGAAGCCGATGCGCCGCAGGCCGCGCTGGTGGATGGCGTGGCCGTCTACCCGCTGCAATCGCTCGGGCAACTGGTCGAGCATTTGTACGGATTGAACCCGATCCCGCCGTTTGACCGCGGGGCGCTGCCGGCCGTCGAGGATGACCCGTACAGCGAGGGCGCGGCCGATTTCGCCGATATCAAGGGGCAGGAGTACGCCAAACGCGCGCTGGAAATTGCGGCGGCGGGCGGGCATAACGTCCTGCTCAGTGGCCCGCCTGGCACGGGAAAAACGCTGCTGGCCCGGTCGCTTCCCGGCATCCTGCCCAAACTGACGTGGGACGAGGCGCTGGAAGTGACGCGCATCTACTCGGTGGCGGACCTGCTGCGCGGGGGCAAGCCGCTGGTGACGAGCCGCCCGTTTCGCGCGCCGCACCACACCATCAGCCAGGCGGGATTGATAGGCGGCGGCTCGCTGCCCCGGCCGGGCGAAGTGACGCTCTCGCATCGCGGTGTGCTGTTCCTCGATGAGGCGGTCGAACTGCCCACCAAAGTGCTGGAGGTCATGCGCCAGCCGATTGAGGACAAGCAGGTGACGATCAGCCGGGCGAAAGGCACGCTGACGTTTCCGGCCAGCTTCTTGCTGGTGCTGGCGATGAACCCGTGCCCGTGCGGCTATTACGGCGACCCTACCCGCGCCTGCACCTGCTCGCCGAGCATGGTCAGCCGCTATCAGGGCAGGCTGTCAGGCCCTTTGCTCGACCGGATTGACATCTTCGTGAGCGTGCCGCGCGTGGAGCACGACAAGCTGATGAGCGACACCCGCGCCGAGCCGTCGGCCGCCATCCGTGCCCGGGTGGAAGGCGCGCGCGAATGGCAGCGCATCCGCTTCAATGGGCAGGCGGGGCTGTACACCAACTCGGATATGACTGTGAGCGATATACAGGCCCATTGTGTGCTCGTGCCTGAGGCCAAACAACTGCTGGAAGTCTCGGTGCGTAAGCTGCACCTGAGCGGGCGCGGCTACCACCGCACGCTGAAGCTGGCGCGCACGATTGCCGATTTGGGGGCCAGCGAGCGCATCGAAGCGGTGCATGTGGCCGAGGCGGTGAGCTTGCGTCCGGTGCAGATGATTGGGGGGTAGGGCGGCGGCGTTCGACATTCTGTTCCCAATCGGGAAGCGCGGTGTGGGGCGGCGGGACGCCCAAGCCCATGGCGGAACCGGAATTCGGGACAACCGGACAGAATCAAAACATCAGGACAGGACACTGAGGGAAGAAAAATCAGGACATCAGGACAGAATTCAGGACAACCAACCTCACCCCCAAGCCCCGTCTCCGCACGCGGAGAGGGGGAGCGACAAAGCGCGATGGTGTTATCGTAGCGGAGATGGGCGGGGTTGCGGTGTCAATTTGGTGGACCAAATGGACGCGGATGGGGTGGGGGCGGGATGGGACCGGGTGTGACCGGTCATGTGGCTGAGGCGGTGAGTTTGCGGCCGTAGGGGATGGGATTGGGACAGGCCGCAGAGTCCACACTTCCTGCAGCATTGGTATACTCCGCCCAACGCATGGCTGGCTCTGTTTGAGGTGAACCAAGATGGAAAAGCGCAAGATTATTCTCGATTGTGACCCCGGCCACGACGACGCGATTGCGATCATGCTGGCGGCCAGAAATCCGCTGATTGACCTGCTCGGCATCACGGTAGTGGCGGGCAACCAGACGCTCGATAAAACGGTCGTCAATGCGCTCAATGTTTGCCAGTATCTGGGCATTGATGTTCCGGTCTA
>JAEURB010000293.1 GCA_016788435.1 Anaerolineae bacterium
TCCCACCCTACCCGCTTGCGCTGCTCAATCAACGGGTGCGTGAACTGACCTCGCAGGGCATTGACGTGATCAATATGGACGTAGGCAGCCCCGACCTTCCGCCGCCACCGAACGTCGTGGATGTTTTGTCCGCTTACGCCCGCCGACCGGGTGTGCATGGGTATTCGGGCTATCGCGGGATTCCGGCGTTTCGCCGCGCCGTGGCCGAGTATTACGAGCGGCGCTTTGGCGTGGTGGTGGATGCGGACCGCCAGGTACTCCCTATCATCGGCAGCAAGGAGGGCATCGTCAACCTGTGCCTCGCCTATCTGGACAGGGGTGATGCCGTCATCGTGCCTGATATCGGCTACCCGTCCTATTCGATGGGCGCGTATCTGGCTGGCGGCAGCGTCAACTTCGTCCCCCTCCGCGAAGAAGCGGGATACTTGCTTGACTACACGAAGCTGGAGGCCGGTGCGCTGGCGAACGCCAAGCTGCTGTGGATCAATTACCCGAACAACCCGACGGGCGCGGTTGCTACGCTCGAACATTATCAACAGGCGCTGGATTTCTGCCGCGAGAACAACCTGCTGCTGGTTTCCGATAATCCCTACGTGGAAATCACATATGATGGATGCCTGGCTCCCAGCGTTTTGCAAACGACTGGCGGGCTGGAGCAGGCCATCGAGTTCATCTCCTTTTCGAAGACCTACAACATGGCGGGCTGGCGACTGGGCGCGGCGGTCGGTTCGGCCGAGGTCATCGAAAGCCTGCTGCAGGTGAAGAGCAACGTGGACAGCGGGCATTTCATCCCTATCTACGAAGCCGGCATCGAGGCGCTGCGCCACGTGCCGCAAAGCTGGATAGATGACCGCAACAGCACCTATCGCCGCCGCCGCGACCGCCTGATCGAAGGGCTGCCGCTGGCTGGCCTCGACCCATTCCCGGCGCAAGGCGCGCTCTATATCTGGGCGCGGGTGCGCGACCCGCACATGACCGGCGCGGACTACGCCGAGGCCGCGCTCACTGCCGCTCATGTGTCCATCGCCCCGGGCGTCATCTACGGGCCGGGCGGCGATTCCTACGTGCGTCTGAGTATGTGCGTGCCGGACGAACGGCTCGAACAGGCGCTCGGCCGCCTGCAAGCGTGGTACAACGGCCGCTAGTGAAACGAGATTCTCATGCCCTATGATCTGCACTCGGTGGATGGCGAACTCGAACGCACTGTACTCGTCGGCGTCTCGATAAAGGGGAGTCGCCCGCTGCTCAGCCCCGCTGACTCGCTGGATGAACTGCGTTTGCTGGCCGACACAGCGGGAATGGTGGTGATCGGAACTGTCAGTCAGTCGGTGGCGCGGATTGACCCGGCCACCTTCGTCGGCTCAGGCAAGGTGGAGGAGATACGCGAACTGCTGATGGCCGAGAACGCGACCGTCGTCATCTTCGACGACGAGCTATCGCCTCGTCACCAGCGCGAACTGGAAGAACGCTTCGGTGAAACCATCAAGGTGCTGGATCGGTCGGCGCTGATCCTCGATATCTTCGCCCAGCATGCCCGCACTCATGAAGGCGCGCTGCAGGTGGAACTGGCTCAATACGAATACCGTTTGCCCCGCCTGACTCGTCAATGGACGCATCTCGCCCGTCAGGCTGGCGGCGGCAGCGGGCGCAGCGGCAGTTCGGGCGTTGGCCTGCGCGGCCCCGGCGAAACGCAGCTCGAAGTGGACCGCCGTGAAGTCCGCCGCCGAATAGCGCGCCTGAAGACCGAACTCGAAGATGTGCGCCTGCATCGCAGCCGCCACCGCGCTCAACGCAGCCGCAGCGGTATTCCGCTCATCGCGCTCGTTGGTTACACCAATGCCGGCAAGTCCACCCTGCTCAACGCTCTTTCCGGCGCGGACGTGTATATTGCTGACAAGTTGTTCGCTACGCTCGACCCGACGACGCGGCGCATCGAACTGGCATCAGGCAGGCAGGCGCTGCTTACCGATACCGTCGGGTTCATTCAGAAGCTGCCCACCACGCTGATCGCCGCATTTCGCGCTACACTCGAAGAGATCGCCGAGGCGGACATGCTCATGGTCGTGGCCGACGCCAGCCAGCCGAACGTGCTCAGCCACATCGAAACGGTCGAGGAGACGCTGGCAGAAATTGATGTGCCGCCGATTCCCCGTATTCTGGTGTGGAACAAGATGGACCGGCTGGCGGACACGGAAACGCTGCCTCGCCTCGCTGTGAATGCCACGTTCGCTGCCGAGGTGCCGGTTTCGGCCACGGCCGGTGAAGGCCTGCCCCGGCTGGTGGAGGCCATTGACCGGACGCTGGCACAGGCGCTGTACCGGATGAACCTGCGCGTGCCTTACGAACGGGGCGACCTGGTGGCCGAACTGCACGATTTGGCCGCTGTTCAACAGCAAAGCCATGAGGAAGATGGCGTCCATTTGACCGTTCGTGTACCCACCGCCCTTTACGAGCGATTCAAGCCGTATCGCGTTTCAGGCTGAGACATGTTCCAGCGATTGGACCGATCCCGCCGCATTTCGAGTTTCATAGAGCGCCTGTCTGGCTGGATGGCGCGGCGGCGCGGCTTGCCAGTCGTCATCGGAATTGGCCTGATCTTCATCAGCTTCATCTGCGCACTGATTAATGGCGCCAGCCCGTCGCCCGGACTGCAAACGGCCGCCACGCTGACACTTTACCTCGGCCTGTTGACGGCCCTGATCGGCATCGTGCTGGTTGAACCCCTCGGCGGTTGATCGAAATGCCCATCGAGATTCGTGTCCTCACCGCGATAGAGGAGTTCGAGGCGGTCAGCGAAATTGAATCGGCGGTGTGGGACGTTCATCCGCGTGATGCCACGTCTCCCCATTTTCTGCGCGCCACGGAAGCGGCGGGCGGCGTCACACTTGGCGCATTCGACGAGCAGCAGAGCATGGTGGGGATGGCGATGGCCTTCCCGGCGTATCGCGGCGGCAAGGTCTCACTCTGGTCACATATGACGGGTGTGCTGCCCGGTCA